>JALWSJ010000431.1 GCA_026993705.1 Flavobacteriales bacterium | reverse complement strand
AAAGTGAAATTAGATTATTTTCTTTTCAATCTAGGCATTTTTAAGAAGCATAGCCGTAGCTATGGTTCGCAAAAATAACAACGAGTGAAATGAAAAGAACTAATTTTTAACTTATAGACAAATTGTAATTAACTTCGATAAGTATAAAGGAAATAAAAACATTTTATGGTACTCATTTTGTTTGTGTTAGGGATGCAATCCCTAACACGATACAGGTGAATGTAAGGAAAACAGAGTTTAGTTATCCTAGACAACAAAAAAAACTTTAGCATAATTAGTTTTAAAGATACTTGTAACTCCATTACAAACTTTTCGACTATTTTTGCAAGTTGTTATACCATTTGAAAATTGAAAGGAGACGAAAGAAAGTGAGTTTTTAGTTTTCTTAGGCGATGAATAAAATCTTTACTTATGCTCAAAACAACAAACTTTAAGAATTTTTGAATCTTTCTTTTTCTCAATACTGTCGTTGTAAAATTTTGTAGTAACTCGTTACAACAAAAATTTTACGCCTAAGTCTTGAAAAAAATAAATTCTTTAAATCCTCCATAAAGGTTATAGCATTGAGCATAGCCTTAGCTATGGAAATATTTTATGAATACGGATAAGAAAAATAAAAACGCTTTATAAGGTCCTTATCAATATTTAAATGGTGTTAAAAGTTAGCGAAGAGCTTTACTTTGAACAAATTCAATAAAAACAAGAATAACATTATATGCTACAAGAATACGACGTAATAGTAGTTGGAGGAGGACATGCAGGTAACGAAGCAGCCGCAGCTGCAGCAAATTTAGGCTGTAAAACCCTAATGATTACCATGAATATGGAAACCATTGGGCAAATGAGTTGTAATCCTGCTATCGGAGGAATAGCCAAAGGTCAAATCGTAAAAGAAATTGATGCTTTGGGAGGATATACCGGAATAGTTACCGATAAAAGTGCCATACAATTCAAGCTATTAAACTTAAGTAAAGGTCCTGCTATGTGGAGTCCCAGAGCTCAGTGCGACCGTATGAAGTTTGCCCGCACTTGGCGTTTGACTTTAGAAGGTTTGCCTAATCTCGATTTTTGGCAAGATATGGCAACCGGTATTATTGTAGAGGATAATAAAATTATAGGAGTAAAAACAGGAATAGGATTAGAAGTTAAAGGGAAAACAGTAATCTTAAATTCAGGTACATTCTTAAACGGAACCATTCATTTAGGGGAAAAACAATTTGGAGGCGGAAGAATGGGAGAACGTGCTTCCTTTGGAATTACAGAAGATTTAATACAGTTAGGGTTTGAGTCCGGAAGAATGAAAACAGGAACGCCTCCTCGTGTTGACGGGAGAACCATCGATTTTCCCAAAATGGAAGAGCAAAAAGGAGATGAGAATCCTATGAAGTTTTCGTACAGTGATGAAACCGATTTCTTAACCGAACAAAAAAGCTGTTGGATAACTTACACCAATACAGAAGTACATGAAATTTTAAAAACAGGTTTTGACCGTTCACCGATGTTTAACGGAGCCATAAAAAGCGTAGGACCTCGTTATTGCCCTTCGATAGAAGATAAAATCAATCGTTTTGCTCATCGTGAAAGGCATCAAATTTTTGCAGAACCTGAAGGTTGGGATACCATAGAGTATTACATCAACGGTTTTAGTACCAGTCTTCCCGAAGACGTGCAACAAAAAGCCTTACGAATGATACCGGGCTTTGAAAATGCTAAAATGTTTAGACCGGGTTATGCCATCGAATATGATTATTTTCCACCTACACAATTGAAACATACACTAGAAACAAAGTTGATAGATGGGCTATATTTTAGCGGACAAATCAACGGAACAACAGGTTACGAAGAAGCGGCAAGTCAAGGATTAATTGCAGGTATAAATGCGGCACTAAAAGTAAAAGGAGAAGATGAATTTATCCTTTCGCGTTCGGAAGCTTACATTGGTGTTCTCATCGATGATTTGATTACCAAAGGAACGGAAGAACCCTACAGAATGTTTACTTCAAGAGCCGAATATCGTATCTTATTGCGTCAAGATAATGCGGACTTACGCTTGACTGAAAAGTCATACAATATTGGCTTGGCTTCGGAAGAGCGTTTAAAACGTATGCAGCATAAAAAGGAAGAGTCCGATAAGTTGATAAAATTTATTAAAAAAACATCTATAGCCCCAGAGGAAATTAATCCAATTTTGAAGGCTAAAAATTCTTCACCATTAAAACAAAAGGTAAAAATGGACAATGTGCTGGCACGTCCTAATCTTACCTTAGATGATTTTATTGAAGCAAGTCCGAAATTAAAAGAGTATATTGATAATATCGATTATGATGTACGCAGTATAAAAGAACAGGTGGAGGTGCAAATCAAGTACAGAGGTTATTTGGAGCGAGAACAAGATGTTGCAGATAAATTATCGCGTTTGGAATATGTAAAAATTTCCGATGATATTGATTATTTTAAATTTTCTTCGCTGTCGAACGAATCTAAAGAGAAATTAAATAAAATCAGACCTAAAACCTTAGGGCAAGCTTCTCGTATCAGCGGAATTAAACCATCGGATATTTCTATTTTGATGATTTATTTGGGTAGATAAATGTTTAAGTTTGTTTAGGTATACTAAACTCAATTTTCTTTGCACTTATCTCAACTGCGTTAGGGACAGGAGTGGCATCCTTTTGTGTTGTTGCATATATGCAACACAAAAGATATAACGGATAGCCCGACCATTACGGCGTTAAAAAGAGGTGTAGTGAGAACTACGCCTCTTTTTTATGCCGTAATGGGAACGCCCAAACATCTATCTTCTTAAAAACGAGTTGTATTATACCATTTAAACATTGAAAAGAGTCTAATAAAACATTTTTAACTTCCTTATACTTCCTTCATAAATATTTCCATAGATAAGGCTATGCAAATATTTTATTCATCGTCTAAGAAAACTAAAACTCACTTTTTTTTCGTCTCTTTTCAATATTCAAATGGTATTAAACGGCTTTTTTATACATTTGTGGTTATTCATTAGAAAAAAGAAGAAACGTGTCAAGAATAAAGATAAAAGAAGCATTGGAGTTGCAACCGACTCCGAATATTAATGTGAAAGGTTGGGTAAGAGCTTTTAGAAGTAACCGCTTTATTGCCTTAAATGACGGCTCTTGTATTCACTCTATTCAGATAGTGTTAGAAGATGGGAAAATTCCTGAGGAGATTGTGCAAAAAATATCCATAGGAGCGGCACTTTCTATTAAGGGAGCGTTGGTGGAATCTTTGGGAAAAGGACAAAAAGTAGAGGTGCTTGCCGAAGATATCGAAGTGCTGGGTGAGGCCAATCCTGAAGAAGTGCAAAAAACGATTTTGCAACCTAAAAAACATAGCCTTGAAAAATTAAGAGAACAAGCTCATCTTCGTTTTAGGACGAATTTATTTGGGGCGGTTTTTAGAATCAGGCATGCCATGGCGTTTGCTATTCATAACTATTTTAACAAAAACGGTTTTTACTATTTGCATACGCCGATTATTACAGGCTCGGATGCCGAAGGTGCCGGGGAAATGTTTAAGGTTACGAATTTACCTTTGGAAAATGTACCTTTCGATGAAGAAGGTAAGGTGGATTACAGCAAAGATTTCTTTGGGAAAGAAACGAATCTAACTGTTTCGGGACAGTTGGAAGCAGAGCTTGGTGCTATGGCATTGGGACAAGTTTATACGTTTGGTCCTACTTTTAGAGCGGAAAATTCTAATACTTCCAGACACTTAGCTGAGTTTTGGATGATAGAGCCGGAAGTGGCTTTTGCAGACTTAAATGACGACATGGCATTGAGCGAAGATTTCATGAAGTACCTAATTCGCTATGCGTTAGAAAACTGCAAAGATGATTTGGCGTTTTTGATGCAACGTGAATTGAACGAAGACAAACAAAAACCAAAAGCTGAAAGAAATGAAATGAACCTTATCGAACGGTTGGAGTTTGTTGTTACCAATGATTTTGAACGTATCAGTTATACCAAGGCGATAGAGTTGTTGCAACGTTCTAAGCCCTACAAAAAGAATAAGTTTAAGTTTCCGGTAGAATGGGGTGTTGACTTGGCGAGTGAACACGAACGTTTTTTGGTGGAAAAACAATTTAAAAAACCGGTAATTATTTATGATTACCCGAAAGAGATTAAGGCGTTCTATATGAGAAACAATGATGACGGTAAAACGGTCGCTGCTATGGATGTTCTATTTCCCGGTATTGGAGAAATTATTGGTGGTTCTCAACGGGAAGAACGCCTTGATGTATTGAAAGAAAAAATCAAAGATTTTAATATCGAAGAAGAACACGTTTGGTGGTATCTAGATACGCGAAGATTTGGAACAGCACCTCATGCTGGGTTTGGACTTGGTTTTGAACGCTTGATTATGTTTGTTACAGGTATGACCAATATTAGAGATGTAATTCCGTTTCCGCGAACGCCTAAAAATGCCGAATTTTAAATTGCATGAAAGGATTGGGCTATCAAACGTTGGTCGAGTTTTACAGATGTGATACTGCTATAATTAACGATACGCTACGGATAAAACAGTTACTGTTAACATCCGCAGAATTAGCCGGCCTTACAGTTGTAGAGGCTGTAGTACACCATTTTTCGCCCATAGGAGTAAGTGGTGTGGTGGTGGTGAAAGAAAGCCATATTTCGGTACATACATGGCCGGAATACGGTTACGTGGCTTTAGATTTTTTTACTTGTAACTCGGCATATAGCTTAACAACAGCTATCGATTTTTTAACGAATGAGTTAAATGCCGAATCAACGGAAAGTAAAACCTTGGTAAGAGGAGAACAAATACATGACCTTAAAAGAGAAAATATATAATTGGATAGACACCGATTCCGAAACACAAAAGTCGCGTTGGGTGAACGAAGTGATTTCGGGAATTATCGTGCTGAATATTTGTGCCATTCTTTTTGAGTCGTACAAAGAATTTAGCATTCCTTATCGTTCCAATTTGTATTATTTTGAGTTGTTTTCTATCGTTATTTTTTCGATGGAATACTTCTTTAGAATCTGGACAGCCGATTTGCACTACAAAGAAAAAACACGGTTCAAAGCTCGTTTGACTTACATTTTTTCATTTTACGGAATCATAGATTTATTGGCAATTATGCCATTCTATTTACCTATGATTACACGCGTAGATTTAAGAGTCTTACGTTCTTTGCGATTGATACGGTTGCTTAGAGTGTTCAAATTATCAAGGTATTCTCGTTCATTTAAGTTGCTGGGCGAAGTATTAGAAGACACCAAAGGAGACTTGGCGGTAACGATATTCATTGTGTTTATCCTACTGATAATTTCATCTACTTTGATGTTTTATGTAGAAAACGAAGCGCAACCTGAAGCCTTTAGTAATATAGGACAATCGCTATGGTGGGCGGTGGCAACACTCACAACCGTAGGCTATGGAGACATTTATCCGATAACACCAGCAGGAAAATTATTAAGCGGATTAATAGCCATATTAGGAATTGGAATTGTAGCTTTGCCTACCAGTATATTAAGTTCTTCTTTTGTAGAAAAAATACAAGAAAGAAAAAAACAGAAACAAAAATGCACCTGCCCTAAATGCGGAGAAGAATTTTTATTAAAAGATGAGTAACGAAGATGCCTTAGAACCAAAATTGACCAATCTGAAAGTCGGTTATACCTTAGACTACAATCTAAAAACGTGGATTGTAGAGGAAGTCTATCATTACCGTTGGGGTAATAATTTTTCGAGTATAGAATACAAAATATACTCAGGCGACGAGCAGGCATATTTGGAAGTAGAAGACGATGACGAGTTAAAAATACTTTTCAGTAAAGACATAGATTTACCCTTAAACCGTTTTGATTTTCTTCCCGACAGCGACCCTAAACCCGAATTACAATACAAGGGAAAAACATACTTTTTCCACGAAATGTTTGACGCACAAGCTCGCAACGACGAAGACGATTATTGGGAGTCATTTTACCTTTGGGATTATTTCGACGAGGAAGAAAAAGAATTTATATCCGTTGAGAATTGGGACGGCGACCTCGAAGCATGCCACGGACATAAAGTAGAAGAGTTAGAAATCAGTAATGTTACCCCCGGCGACCCCAATCGAGTACGAGAAAGAAAACTAAATAAAAAATACGGCTATGACACCACTTACAACGGATCAGGAAGCCCCATACCTCCAAAAATTATTATTACAATGATTATAATTATCGTTTTGATAATTATAATATCCAGAGGTTGCGGAGGCGGAACTTACATACACACCGGCACAGGTCGATACATACACCACGTAACACCAATAGGTAGTGGAGGTTCTTGGTCAGGAGGTGGCGGAGGTGGATTCCGAGGCGGAGGCGGAGGATTTGGAAAATAATGAAGATTTGGGCGTTCCCATTACAGTATAAAAAATCAGTTTCGTTGCACTCTACTAATTTTTAACACTGTAATGGTCGGGCTATCCGCTATATCTTTTGGTTTGCATAAAGCAAACAAACCAAAAGGATGCCGCTCCTATCCCTAACGCGGATAAATTTGGGAATAAGAAAGTGAATTTTAATTTTCTTAGACGATGAAAAATTCTTTTGCATAGCACCCGCTATGGAAAAGAATTTTGAAGAAGGATAAGGGAAATAAAAACGCTTTATGCTTCCAAATTTATTCGTGTTAGGGATACAATCCCTAACGCAAGTGGAATGAGTGCATAGAAAGTGGATTTATTTTAGTCTTTTCAATGCAAGAAAAGTAAAATCCATTTTTATAAGCACTTTTCAAAATAAATCAAAACGAGAATGGATATAACAATATACACAGACGGTTCAGCCTTAGGTAACCCCGGTAATGGAGGGTACGGAGCCGTACTTATGGCAGGGAAACACTACAAAGAATTGAGTGAGGGCTATAAGCTAACTACCAATAATAGGATGGAACTTTTAGCAGTAATCAAAGGATTGGAACAACTAAAAGGAGAAGGGCATAACGTAACCATTTATTCCGATTCAAAATATGTAGTAGATGCCATAAAAAAAGGATGGGTGTTCAATTGGGTAAAACAAGGGTTTAAGGGTAAAAAAAACAGCGATTTATGGAAACGCTTTCTTAAAATTTATCCAAAACATAACGTAAAAATGGTGTGGGTAAAAGGACACGCAGGAAACAAATACAACGAAGTCTGCGACCAATTAGCAGTAAAAGCAGCAAATGACAAAGAACACCTAAAACCCGATGCGTGGTTTGAAAATCAACAAAACAAAAACGATTTATTCAATAAATAAATATGAAAGCAGCAGTATTGGTAAAACATGGTTCGCCCTACGAATCATTTGAAATAAGAGAGGTAGAAAAGCCATCAATCAGCAATGATGAATTATTAATAAAAGTAGATGCTTTCGGTTTAAACTTTGCCGATGTGATGGCAAGGCAAGGACTCTATCAAGAAGCCCCACCGCTTCCAAGCATTATTGGTTATGATGTAGTTGGAAAAGTGGTAGAAGTGGGGAATAAAAAATATGCAGATTTATTAAGCAAAAGAGTAGTTTCCATGACACGCTTCGGAGGATATGCCGAGTATGCAAAAACAAAAGCAGAAGGTGTAGCTGTTATTCCCGATAGTTTTACAGATGGAGAAGCACTTGCGTTGGCAACGCAATACAGCACAGCTTATTTTATGGCGTACGAATGCGTTTCTGTTTTTGAAGGAGACAACATCTTGATGCACGCCGCCGCAGGTGGCGTTGGGACAGCACTCACTCAATTATTAAAACTTAAAGGATGTACTTTATTTGGATTAACTAGTAACGACAAAAAACTAAACTATTTAAAAACCAACGGAATAGATTATCCTATAAACCATACAAAAGCGGACTATGCTAAAGAGATAGAAAAGATAATAGGCAAAAACAAAATTGACGTAGCTTTCAATTCTGTTGGAGGTTCAACCTTTTCCAAAGATAGAGGATTACTGATGAAAGGAGGACGACAAGTACTATACGGAGCAGCAGAACGAGCAGGAAAAGGGCAAGGGAAATTAAAAACCTTAGCCTTAGCATGGAATTTCGGTATTTTTTCGCCTATACAAATGTTATTACATTCACAAGCAATTATAGGAGTGAATATGTTGCATATTTCAGACGCTAAGCCACAAGCAATAAAGAGAAGTCTTGATGCCGTAGTAAAAAAGACTAAAGAAGGTATATTAAAACCACATGTAGGCGGAGTGTTCAACGTTAACCAAATAGGAGAAGCTCATCATTTGTTGGAAAGCAGAAAATCAACAGGAAAAATTATTGTAGAGTGGTAAAAAAGTTAAAAATTCAGTCTTTTCTTTCTTTTTGGCGACAAATTTCAAGTTTTTCTGTCGCTTTGTCATAAAGAATAAAGAAAAACTGTCAATAAGTAAGAGAAAAGACGATGGCACAAGAATTGTCAAAAGGAGAGACAGAAAGACGAACTGAATTATAAAAAATGAAAAAATAAATAAAAAAAATGGGAAAAATAATAGGAATAGATTTAGGAACAACCAACTCATGTGTTGCCGTGATGGAAGGTAACGAGCCCGTTGTGATTGCAAATGCAGAAGGGAAAAGAACAACCCCTTCGATAGTAGCTTTCTTAGATAATGGAGAGCGAAAAGTAGGAGAACCTGCAAAACGTCAGGCAATTGTAAATCCTACAAGAACGGTATCTTCTATAAAACGTTTTATGGGACATACTTGGGACGAAGTTCAAGATGAAATAAAAAGAGTACCTTACAAAGTTGTAAAAGGAGATAATAACACTCCTCGAGTATTGATAGATGACAGAAAATATACGCCTCAAGAAATTTCAGCAATGATTCTTCAAAAAATGAAGAAAACTGCAGAAGATTACTTAGGACAAGAAGTAAAAGAAGCGGTAATTACAGTACCTGCTTATTTTAACGATTCGCAAAGACAAGCTACAAAAGAAGCCGGAGAAATTGCAGGGTTGGATGTTAAAAGAATCATCAACGAGCCAACTGCAGCAGCCTTAGCTTATGGATTGGACAAAAAAGCAAAAGACCAAAAAATTGTAGTATTCGATTTCGGTGGTGGTACGCATGATGTATCTATCTTGGAATTAGGAGATGGGGTATTTGAAGTATTGTCAACAGATGGAGATACACACTTAGGAGGTGATGATGTAGATAATAAAATCATCAATTGGTTAGCTGAAGAGTTCAAAAAAGACGAAGGAGTTGACTTGAGAGATGATCCGATGGCTTTACAGCGTTTAAAAGAAGCGGCAGAAAAAGCTAAAATTGAATTGTCAAGTACGACAACTACAGAAATCAACTTACCTTACATTATGCCGGTTGACGGTGTGCCAAAACACTTGGTAAGAACACTAACAAGAGCTAAGTTTGAGCAATTGATTGATGATTTAATCAAAAGAACAATCGAACCATGTAAATCAGCTCTTAAAAACGCAGGTTTAAGCGTGGGTGATATTGATGAAATCATTTTAGTAGGTGGTTCTACTCGTATCCCTGCAGTGCAAGAAGCGGTTAAAAAATTCTTCGGAAAAGCCCCTTCAAAAGGAGTGAATCCGGATGAAGTAGTAGCTTTAGGAGCTGCAATTCAAGGAGGAGTATTGACTGGAGAAGTAAAAGATGTATTGTTGTTAGACGTAACTCCATTATCATTGGGAATCGAAACAATGGGAGGAGTAATGACTAAATTGATTGAGGCTAATACAACAATACCAACACAAAAATCTCAAATATTCTCTACAGCGGTAGATAACCAACCATCGGTAGAAATCCATGTCTTACAAGGAGAAAGACCATTGGCGAAAGATAACAGAACAATAGGTAAATTTCATTTAGACGGGTTACCACCTGCACCAAGAGGGGTTCCTCAAATCGAAGTATCTTTCGATATTGATGCAAATGGTATCATCAATGTGAAAGCAACAGATAAAGCAACAGGAAAAGAAAAAGACATTCGTATCGAAGCATCTTCAGGATTAACAGAAGAAGAAATCGAAAAAATGCGAAGAGAAGCTGAGGAAAATGCAGAGGCAGATGCTAAGAAAAAAGCAGAAATCGAAACATTGAATCAAGCGGACAGTTTAGCTTTCCAAGTTGAAAAATTCTTGAAAGAAAACGGAGACAAAGTTCCGGCAGACAAAAAAGCAGACATTGAAGCAGCGTTAAAAGACGTAAAAATGGCTCACGCTGAAAAGGATATTGAAAAAGTAAAACCTGCAATGGACAAATTGAATGAGCTTTTTCAAGCAATAGGTTCAAGTATGTACAACGAAGGTGATGCCGGAGCTGGAGCAGGTGATGCTCAAGCTGGTACTGACACAAATACCGGAGATGATGAAGTTACTGATGTTGACTTCGAGGAAGTGTAAGTATTCACTTTGATTAATAGAAAAAACCTTACTGATTCCTTCAGTAAGGTTTTTTTGTTTCTTATAAATAAGGGTATGTAAGCGTACGGTGAAGTACGTCTTGTAAGATGATTAAAATACACTGACTTTTGTACCTAAACAAAAAAAATAGAAATTTATGTTAGGATTAGGTACAGAACATACATACTGTTACTATTTGT
>JALWSJ010000430.1 GCA_026993705.1 Flavobacteriales bacterium | reverse complement strand
CTATGGATTTTATGAAAACCGACATGGGTGGTGCGGCTGCTATTGCGGGAGCAATCATTGCTACAGCGAGTGCTAATATTCCTGTTCATGTTATCGGACTAGTCCCTTCTACGGATAATCGCCCTGGTGGAAATGCTTATGCTCCAGGTGATGTGATTACAATGCACAACGGACTAAATGTAGAAGTACTAAACACGGATGCTGAAGGACGAATGGTGTTAGCTGACGCGTTGAGCTACGCTCAAAAATACAACCCGGAATTGGTGATTGACGCAGCCACGTTAACAGGTGCTGCTGTGGCTGCTTTGGGTGGTGAAGCTTCTGCGATTATGGGAACTGCTTCTGAGGATACTTTTAGTAAATTAACTCAATCGGGAAACAACACCTACGAACGAGTGGTAACGTTTCCATTTTTTGATGAATACGACGAATACATAAAATCGGATATTGCCGATCTTAAAAATATTGGAGGTTCTACAGCTGGAACTATTACAGCAGGTAAGTTTTTGCAACACTTCACTGATTATCCTTGGATTCATACCGACATTGCTCCTACCGCTTGGAGAACTTCGGCTAAAGATTACCTTCCTAAAGGTGCTACGGCTAGTGGTGTTCGTTTGTTTTTTGATTTTCTTAAAAACTATAATTAATTATGTCCGTTGGTTTACACAATATACGCGTTGGTGTTTCGGTGGGCGACATTAACGGTATCGGGATGGAGGTTATCATCAAAACTCTTAGAGATAATCGTATTTTAGAAAATATTACGGTTGTGGTTTACGGTTCTTCTCGATTAGCTTCCTATTATAGAAAAGCTTTAGGGTTTCATCACTTTAATTTCAATATTATACCCAGTGCCGAAAAAGCAAAAAAACACAAAGCTAATCTTGTAAATGTTTGGAACGATGAAGTGAAAATCACGATGGGAGAATCTACTGAAGAAGGTGGTCTTTACGCTTTTAAATCGTTGGAAGCAGCTACCAATGATTTAGCAGCAGGGAAAATAGACGTTTTGGTTACCGCTCCTATCAACAAACACAATATTCAAAGTGAGAATTTTGATTTTCCGGGGCACACGGAGTACTTAACCAACTATGCCAACGCTGACACCTCTCTTATGTTGATGGTTGACGATGAGCTGAAATTGAGAATCGGTGTTGCAACCAACCATATTCCATTGAAAGACGTTCCAACAGCCATTACCAAAGAGCTGATTATCGAAAAGGTAAAATTGATGGAAAACACCCTAATTAAGGATTTTGGCATCATAAAACCTCGTATTGCTGTTCTTGGACTAAACCCTCACGCTGGAGATAACGGGTTGTTGGGAGATGAAGAAGAAAATATTATTATTCCTGCTCTAAAAAAGCTAAACGACGAAGGTATTTTAGCCTATGGTCCTTACCCTGCTGATGGTTTATTTGGTTCTGGAAATTACACTAAATTTGATGCCGTTTTAGCTATGTATCATGACCAAGGTTTGGTTCCTTTTAAAGCACTATCCGCAGGAAAAGGAGTTAACTTTACTGCGGGACTTCCAATTGTAAGAACTTCACCCGACCATGGAACCGCCTTTAATATTGTTGGAAAAAACGAAGCTTCAGAACGTTCGTTTAGAAAGGCTGTATATTTGGCTGTTGATATTTTTAAGAATCGAACGCTTTATAAGGAAATGACAGCTAATCCTTTGCCGGTTAAAGAAAGAAGGATTAATAATAGGGAGTAATTTTACTATTTGTTTAAAGCAGGTTTAAAATTAAACCTGCTTTAAAAATCCCCATCAATAATGAACTTCCCCAACAAAACTATTTAGCGAACATCGATAATGCCAAACATAAAAGAAGCCCAACAAATATTAGAACATCACTTTGGATACTCTACATTCCGCCCTCAACAAGAAGAAATAATAACCAATGTATTAGAAAAAAAAGACACATTGGTTCTCATGCCTACCGGAGGAGGAAAATCAATTTGTTTTCAAATACCAGCACTTCTATTCGAAGGTGTTGCGGTGGTAGTTTCGCCTTTGATTTCATTGATGAAAGACCAAGTGGAAAGCCTAAGAGCCAATGGTATTAAAGCGGCTTATGTCAACAGTTCTCAGGATATCATAGATGAAAGAAGAGTCATTGAACAGGCTATTAATGGCGAGATAAAATTACTCTACGTTTCTCCTGAAAAATTATTTTCGATTACAGACACGTGGCTAAAAGATGTACGCGTATCGATGTTTGCGATTGATGAAGCTCATTGCGTTTCGATGTGGGGACATGATTTTAGACCAGAATACACACAATTGAGTACCATAAGACGTCAGTTCTCGAACGTTCCTTTTATTGCTTTAACGGCTACCGCCGACAAAACCACACGAAAAGACATCATCAAACAATTAGGCTTAAAGAAAGCTACGATTTATATTTCTTCTTTCAATCGCGAAAACCTAAGTTTAGAAGTTCGAGCCAGTGTGCCGAAAAAGAAAAAAATAAAGGAAATTATTTCGTTTATCGAAAACCGTCCGAACCAGTCGGGAATCATCTATTGTTTAAGTCGAAAGCAAACCGAAGAAATCGCCAATGAATTGCGACTAAGCAACATAGAAGCTCAAGCCTATCACGCAGGGTTGCCGGCTAATAAAAGAGCCCAAATTCAAGAAGATTTTATCACTGACGATTTGCAAATTATTACAGCAACCATTGCCTTTGGTATGGGAATAGACAAATCTAATGTTCGCTGGATTATCCATAATAATCTACCCAAAAACATTGAAGGCTATTACCAAGAAATAGGAAGAGCAGGAAGAGATGGACTCCCGAGTGAGACCATCATGTATTACAACCTCGCCGACTTGATGGTTTTAAAAAAATTCGCTGACGGCAGTTCTCAAACTCCGATATACGAAGAAAAATTAAACCGTATGCTCAACTACGCTGAAGCTACTTCTTGTCGTAGAAAAATACTACTGGCGTATTTTGGTGAAGATTTAAAACAAGATTGCGGAAACTGTGATGTATGCAAAAATCCTCCTCAATTTTTAGATGGGACAATCATCGCTCAAAAAGCACTATCAGCAGTAAAACGTACCAACGAAGAAATCGGTACAAATATGCTAATAAACATATTAAGAGGAAGTAGCAATCAAGAAATTTACAGTAGAGGCTACCAAAACATTAAAACTTACGGAGCTGGTCGCGATATTAGTTTTAGAGATTGGCAACATTACATCAATCAATTGATAAATATTGGCGTAATGGAAATTGC
Source organism: Flavobacteriales bacterium (assembly GCA_026993705.1). Classification (GTDB taxonomy): domain Bacteria; phylum Bacteroidota; class Bacteroidia; order Flavobacteriales_D; family Parvicellaceae; genus S010-51. Next base: position 7,372 of record JALWSJ010000430.1, on the reverse strand, counting down.
TTATGACGAAGGATTTCGATTGAGAATCACACAATTTGGAAATGAAGTGTTGTTTAGAAACCGAAAAGTAAAACTAACACAACCCGTTGACCGCAAAACCCAAAAAGCGAAAAAAGAAAAGAAAACCAAAAAGAAATTGACCAAAAATGAACAAATATTTGAAAAGTTACGTCAATTACGAGGGGAAATAGCCAAAGAACAAGGGGTCCCGGCTTACATCGTTTTTCACGATTCATCGCTCGTCCAAATGGCGAACGACCTTCCAATTACCGAAGAAGAATTTTTGGCTATTCAGGGAGTCAGTAACGTAAAATTGGAACGCTACGGAAAACCATTTTTAGAATTATTACAAAAAATATCGGGCAAAAAATTAAGTACTTACGAAATAACTTACCGTTTTTACCAACAGGGACTCTCTCCCGAACAAATCAGTTTAGAAAGAGATTTTAGTATCACCACAATATTTTCTCATTTTGCTAAGTTGTACGAAGAAGGAAAAGATATTAATTTACGCGACTTTATTACCCAAAAAGAAATAGATGAAGTTTACGAAGCCTACCAAGAACTAAAAGAAGATAATGCTCTTAAACCCTATTTTGAGTATTTTAATGAAACTAAACCTTATTACAACATCCGTTTGGCTCTTACCATATTAAGAAAAGAAGGAAAAATAAAACCTAGAGAACAGGTTTAAACTAACTTTATACTTATGAACATCCCAAAGTATATCAAATTCTTGCTCGCTCACTATGTAGTAGGAATAATTCTTTTTTTTCTGTTTCGTGTTTTGCTTTATCTAACCTTTACAGCAGAACACGGCACCAATGTAATTAATGAATCCGAATCGGATCTTCTTATAAAGTCTTTCCTAATAGGAATTCAGTATGACTCTGTAATTATGGGTTATATTTTAGCCCTTCCAACGCTGATTCTCTCCGTACTTTATTTCATAAAACCAAAGGCTAACATCTACAAATACCTAAACCTATTTATCTATTTGCTAATATTTATCGCCTTCTACTTTTCTTCGGCTGATATACCCTATTTTAATTTTAATTTTGCCCGAATTTCTGCGGTTGTATTTGAGCAAACAAAAAACGCCAGTACAACCTTTAAAATGATAATCGAAGAACCAAGGTTTGCTATTTACATTTTAGTGTGGTTTATCTCATTTGCTTTGTATGTCTATTCGCTAAGTAAAATAACAAAAAAAATAATTCAGCAAAGCGAACGCAATTCTAACAAGTTAACTAAAATAAGTTTTTCTTTTTTAGCCCTACTCCTAGTCTTCTTTGCTATTAGAGGACGTATCGACAGCCCAATTAGAATCAATCATTCGTTTTTTTGCAACAACTCTTTTTACAATCAACTAGGTTTAAACCCAACTTTTGTTTTAATCAAAAGCTACTTGCAAGACCAAAGTATAAAGATAATAGATGATGCTGAAGCCTTAAAGAACGTCCAACAACAACTCGGAATACAACAAGAATTAGATGATATTTCTCCTCTAGCTAGAGTAATTCAGTCCAATGGAACACCTCGCAAAAAAAATGTAGTGCTTGTGCTTATGGAAAGTATGTCTGCAAATAAACTATCTCGCTACGGGAACAAAGACAATCTCACTCCTTTTTTAGACAGTCTAGCTAATCAATCCCTAACCTTTGACAATATGTATTCCGCAGGTTTCCATACCTGCAACGGAATTTTTTCAACGCTCTACTCCTACCCTTCTGCATTAAGAGAACGACCAATGAGTACTATGACTATCAACTATTATCAAAGTTTGCCAAGCGTGTTTAAAGATTACGGTTACGAAAACATGTTCTTTTTAACCAGTAACGAAACATTTGATAATGTAGGAGCTTTTGTAACTCAAAATGATTTCGAGAAAATTATTTCCCAAAAAGACTATAATCCAAAATACGTTCAAAGTTCATTTGGCGTACCAGATCACGTAATGTTCGATTACTCTTTTGAACACTTACACAAGGCAAAGAAACCTTTTTTTGCAACATTCCTAACCATCAGTGACCACGGTCCTTACATTATTCCAAAAGGAATAGACTTTACCCCCAAGCAAAAAGACATCAAAAAACAAATAATAGAATATGCCGATTGGTCGCTTAAACAATTTATGAAACAAGCCCAACAACAAAGCTGGTACAAGAACACCATTTTTGTTTTCATAGCTGACCATGGCGTTGTAATGGGCGACGTAAAATATTCCCCTCCACTTTCATTGCACCATATACCTTTGATAATATACGCTCCAGATACTACCCTTGTTTCCCCTAATAGTATAAATAACTTCGCTATACAACCCGATGTACTTCCAACAGTAGCAGGGATATTAAACTTTTCATACATCAACAGAACCTTTGGTATCGATTTACTCAAAAGAGAAAGACCTTACTCCGTATTCTCTTCTGACGACAAACTGTGTTGCATTGATAGCAATTACTATTATGTATATCACAAAGGAGGCAGAGAAGTACTCTACAATTTAAAAGAAAACACACCACAAAACCGAATTAAAGAATACCCACAGATTGCAGAAAAAATGAAAAGCCACCTTATTTCTACTATGCAAACTACAAAATGGCTTATCCAAAATAAGAAAACAGGAGAAAAATAAATTAAGACCGTTGCAAAACACATTATACAAAAATTTCGACAACGCAGAAGATTGAAGTAGAATGAGTTTCTATTCAGTTTTCATGTAAAATTGCAACGGTCTTAAATTTTCAATTCACCTTGTAAACACTAGCAAAATCGGATTGATACACTTTATCTAAAAACTGTTCTGCAAACTCTATCCGACTCAGTTCGCACTTATCATCTGTATTACCAAATCCGAAAACAACCAAATAATCAACCTTATATTTAATGCCTTGATGGTCTACCTCGAAACTACAATTATCCTTTATCGCCTTTTCTAAATCAAACCTCCATCGAACAGGAAAATAATCTAACGAAGCCTCATAATTTTCAAGGATAACCATTGGTTGCTCAGCCCCCATAAAATTCGATAGATGAAAAAAATGCCAAACACCAATACGCCGTATCGGTAACACGACGCTATTTTTAGGCAACTTACTACCTATAGCCAGCATTTCTTTTGCTTTATTATTCTCAAAAACCGACCAATCCATCATCGATTTCACCCTATATCCTTGATAGAAAAACAACAATACCACTACTATAACAGACAACGTAAAATTATACTTTTGAGAAGCAATCCACAACACCCAAAACACAAAACTAAAGTACAACATTCGTTTAGAAAAAACACTCGCATAACCAACGCTATCGGGCATAAAAAAGTAAAGAAAAACAGAAATAATTAGCAACCCTAAAAACAAATCTCCGCTCCTATTTCTATTCTTTATACGCATAAAAACCACCAGTGAAAGCCCCACCAACATAAACCATAAAACGATAAACCAACTTTCAGTATTAAAACCAAACAAACACCAAAAATCCAACAAATGTTCCCACAAACTTTTCTTTGAAAGATACCCATAAACCGCCTCGCGTTTCATCACAAAAGAAACTGCCAAAATTAAAAAAGGCAAAGCAACCAAAAACACCTTCCCGCCAACTTTCCATAAAAAATCCATCCGTTTTTGCCTCACCGCCTCTACCACAGTAAATAAGCCAATAGCCAAACACAAAAAAGCAAACGTAAACGAGTGTGATAAATAAGTCAAGAAAAACAAAACACTCAGCGATAGCAGAAACCAAATATCAGTCCTCTGATAATTTCGCACCCAATACCTAAAAGAAAATAAAAAGAACACAATCGCCAATGAAAAGTTATAAAAACCATTCATAAACAAATCCGAGTACACAAAAGGAAAAATCAATACCGACAACAAACCGCCCTTTGGATTAAACGCCAATACCAATCCTCTAAAAGCAAAAGAAATTGCAACCACATACAAAATATGCAGTAACTTTAAACTCAAAATCGGAGACAAAAATAACAGGAAAAAACTCAACAATAAGTGCCCCGTATAATTAGGCACAAGCTCTTTGTTTATCTCAAAAAACGAAGCAATAAAATCATTCCCCAACAACAATTCATCAAACAATTTAGCATTGTACAAGTGCGAAGCACCATCCAGCGTTACCAAAACATCCACCGAAAAAAGTGGAATAAGATGCATCACAAGAAACAACAGAAAAACCCAAAGGTGATTCCGTCTCAAAAAATCTATTCTATCAATTATTCGCATTTACAATAACATAATCATTAGGGCGTTCCCTTTACGGCATAAAAAATAGTTTCCATCACTCCTCCCCTCCCTCACACTATTTTTAACGCCGTAAAGGTCGGGCTATCACTACTCACTCTTTTGTGTTGCATAGGTGCAACAACACAAAAGGAGTTCAAACACACCGTTCTATCCCTAACGCGAGTGGAATGAGTGCATAAAAATGAATTTTAGTCTCTTTACACCAAGAATTTAAAAATAAAGAACAAATATAATAAAGACCTTTTGCAAGAGTTAAATAACAGCGTTATATTTGTTCGCTACATCAACTAACAAGAAAGATTCTAGTATTTACAACATAATTGAATGAAGATAACCCAACATATAGAAAACGCAAATAAAACATTATTTTCCTTTGAAATCATCCCACCACTAAAAGGAAAGGGAATAGAATCATTGTACGAAGGAATCGACCCTTTAATGGAGTTTCAACCTCCATTTATTAATGTAACCTACCATAGAGAAGAATACGTCTATAAAGACATGGGCGGAGGACTACTCAAAAAAATATCAATAAGAAAACGTCCTGGTACAGTAGGTATTTGTGCTGCCATTATGCACAAATACAAAGTAGATGCTGTTCCCCATCTTATTTGCGGAGGATTTAACGTAGAAGAAACCGAAAATGCTCTTATCGACCTGAATTTTTTAGGCGTAGATAATGTTCTCGCACTTCGAGGCGACCCCATAAAAACAGAACCATCTTTCAATCCTGAAAAAGGAGGGCATCGTTACGCCGTGGAATTAATTGAGCAAATCAACAACCTAAACCACGGGAAATATTTAGATGGAATAAACAATGCTCCAACCGATTTTTGTATCGGAGCTGCAGGTTATCCAGAAAAACACTTCGAAGCCATGAATCTACAATCAGATTTAAAACACCTTAAAGAAAAAGTAGATGCTGGAGCCGAATTTATCGTAACGCAAATGTTTTTCGACAACCAAAAATATTATGATTTTGTAGAACGTTGTAGAAACATTGGTATTAATGTACCAATAATACCAGGCTTAAAACCCATTACCAAAAAGCGACACACTACATTTTTACCCAAGTTTTTTAATATCGATTTACCCGAAGCCTTATCTAACGAATTAGACAAATGCAAAACAGACGATGATATATACAACATTGGAATAGAATGGGGCATACAACAAGCTAAAGATTTGGTCAAAAATAATGTACCTGTACTTCATTTTTACACAATGGGAAAAAGCGAAGCCGTAAAAACTATAGCAGGTGAAGTTTTTTAGGTTAACTTTACGACTATTCACACCTCAATAAGAAAATTACAATCGAAAAAATAAACAATATGTTTGACAGTTGGTTTACAGAGCCGGTAAAAAAAATAAATTTTAAAATGACTAAAGTACTATCATTTATCAGTAGAAAAGGAGGTTCAGGAAAAACAACCAACGCTATTCATTTAGCTACCTCATTAAGCGATGCTGGTTATAAGGTGCTATTGGTAGAAACCGATACCAATTACACCCTTATTTCTTCTAGAAAATTAGAACTCTTTAAACGAAAAGAAAAAGAAGATAAATATTTTCCGATTCTAGCATCCGAAGACCATCGAGTAGCAGCTGAAATAGAAGAAATAAAAGCATCTAATACGGTTGACATTATCATTGTAGATAGTGCAGGCAAAACCACCGATGCAGGAATAAGGGAACTGTGCTTGGTGAGTGATATGGTTATCATAACGACCAGTTTAACACAAAACGATCTCTTAGTTACCTATCAAACTGTTAAAGATTTATTGCCAGCAAAGGAACTCAATCCAGATTTAAAATTATGCATTCTTCCTAACCGAATTCATTCTCATACGAGAATGAAAACCGTTAAAGAAGTGCTTAAAAATCTAGAAGCAGAAGTAATAGACACCTACGTTCCACAAAAGAAAATATACACTTCGCCAAGTACAATTGAGGCGGAAAAGAGATACGCAAGTATTGCCAATCAAATTTTAAAAGTATTAAAATAAACAACCTTTTCATAAAAGCACCAAACCTAAATAAAATGGCTAGAAAAAACTCAACACTAAACGATTTATCTGATTTTTTAAATCAAAACCCCAGCGAAATAGATTTCAAAAAAGTAACTTCCAAAGAAGACTTTATTAATAGAGCACCTAACAATTTAGTAAAAGTTCCTAAGAGCGATAAAAAAAGAACACCTAAAAAAACAACTACCGATTACAAATCGTTGGAAGATATTGCTACCTTCTTACATGAAAAAGCCAAAAAAGAAAATAAAAGCTTTACCGAATTATGGTTACAATTACTAGAAGAAGGAGCTAAAAAAGAACCTCTATTAAAGAACACAAGTGCCTTTAAAATGATGAGAACCATTAGAAAAACTTCTGTAAATGTTATGCTAGAAGGAATTACTCAACTTATTAAACGTAAATAATGCCTTTTATTAAACCTTTTTTCGTTATTCTCTTGGTTACTTTTTGCTTTCAAGGGATTTCGCAAGAATTTATCTCACCGAAAACAACTTTAGATGTCAACATCACTTCGGTAGAAAAAATGCGAAAAAAACTACACGATATTACAGTTGTTTTATACACTGACGATAAGAAAGTTGACTCTACAGTATTGGAAAAAGGTAAATATATTTTGCAACTAGACACTGGACATGTTTATCGTGTATATTTTAAAAAACCAGGGTATGTAACAAAATATGTAGTTTTAAATACAAAAGATGCACCCAAACATTCTAAAAAAAGAACAAGGTTAAAAATTGACATTGGTCTATTCTTAGAACGAGAAGGTTTAGAAGTAGATTTTCTAAAAACATCACCTATTGGATATGCTCGTTATGATTTTATAACGGAAAAAATGGATTGGAATGAAGATTATTTAGAACAAATGAGAGGCAAAATAGTTCGAGCCACTCTTGATTATGCCAAGAAAAAATATCCAGAAAAGCAGTAAAAACCAAACCTAGAGGTAAATAACATATACTTTATTTTAAAACAAGGGTATTGTTTCTAATTGCAGTATATATTTACGTTATGAGCAATAAAAACTTAGATAAACGAGGAAAAGACCACCCATCTTTTGGGATTAATAAAGAAGTTCTCAAA
>JALWSJ010000429.1 GCA_026993705.1 Flavobacteriales bacterium | reverse complement strand
GGATAGAAACGGCATCCTTTTGGGTTGTTGCATATATGCAACCCAAAAGATATAGTGGATAGCCCGACCCCAATTTGCAAAACAAACGTTTCGCGGTAGCGATATGTTTGTTTTGTAAATTGGGGGAACGCCCTAAAAAAATAAAGTATTAACACGCAAACCTTGGTCTTTTTCCAATAAAAAAAGTATTTTTGCTCGTTCATAAAAAATATATTCACGAATGATTAACGTAACATTGCCGGACGGAAGTAAACGAACTTACGAAAAAGGAACAACTTCCTGGGACGTAGCGAAAAGCATAAGCGAAGGATTAGCAAGAAACGTACTTGCCGCAGAAGTAAACGGAGAGGTTTGGGATTTAACTCGTCCTCTGCCGGAGGAGACAAAAATTAGTCTTTTAACTTGGAAAGACAAAGGAGGAAAATCGACGATGTGGCACAGCTCAGCTCACCTTATGGCTGAGGCTTTGGAGTTTTATTATCCGGGTATTAAATTGGCAATAGGACCTCCTATTGAAAATGGTTTTTACTACGATATTGATTTTGGAGATTATGAATTTGGAGAGGCGGATTTAAAAAAGATTGAGGATAAAATGATTGAATTGGCTCGTCAGAAAAACGAGTATATCCGGATGGAAACACCTAAATCTGAAGCAATTGACTATTTTAAAGAGAAAAATGACCCGTATAAATTAGAACTTCTTGAAGACTTAAACGACGGAGAAATTACTTTTTATACTCAAGGAAATTTTACAGATTTATGTAGAGGACCTCATTTGCCAAACACCGGTTATATAAAGGCGGCTAAATTATTGAATATTGCAGGTGCTTATTGGCGTGGTGATGAAAACAACAAGCAATTAACGCGTGTGTATGGTATCACTTTTCCGAAGGCTAAAGAATTGAAAGAGTATTTAGTACTTTTAGAGGAAGCTAAAAAACGAGACCACAGAAAAATCGGTAAAGAATTGGAATTATTTACCTTCTCTCAGCGAGTAGGTCAAGGATTACCGCTTTGGTTACCTAAAGGAGCAGCGTTAAGAGAACGGTTAATCGATTTTATGAAACGTACGCAAACCGAAGCCGGTTATCAAGGCGTGGTTACACCACACATCGGGCATAAGGATTTGTATGTTTGTTCGGGACATTACGAAAAATACGGACAAGATTCTTTTAGACCTATAACTACTCCTCACGAAGGAGAAGAATTCTTGTTAAAACCAATGAACTGTCCTCATCATTGCGAAATATATAAAGCCAAGCCGAAATCATACAAAGATTTACCAGTTCGTTTTGCTGAATTTGGAACAGTTTATCGATATGAACAAAGTGGAGAGTTGCACGGATTAACCCGCGTGAGAGGTTTCACACAAGATGACGCCCACATTTTCTGCCGTCCTGACCAAGTGGAGGAAGAATTTAAAAAAGTAATAGATATTGTCCTATATGTTTTTAAAGCACTAGACTTTAATGAATACACTGCACAAATATCACTGCGAGATAAAGACAACCCCGATAAATACATAGGCTCGGATGAGAACTGGGAAAAAGCAGAACAAGCCATCATCAATGCGACTAAAGAAAAAGGACTAAACACAACCATTGAGTACGGAGAAGCAGCTTTCTACGGTCCTAAACTTGACTTTATGATTAAAGACGCTTTGGGAAGAAGTTGGCAATTAGGTACAATTCAAGTTGATTACAACCTACCCGAACGTTTTGAACTGGAATATGTTGGGGCTGACAACCAAAAACACAGACCGGTAATGTTGCACAGAGCTCCGTTTGGTTCTTTAGAGCGTTTTATCGGAGTATTGATTGAACATACCGAAGGAAAATTCCCACTTTGGCTAAATCCGGAGCAAATTATCGTGTTACCTATTAGTGATAAATACAACGATTACGCAAAAGAAGTTCTATCAAAATTAAGCAAATACGACATTCGCGGTACAGTTGATGAGCGAAACGAAAAAGTAGGACGAAAAATTAGAGATGCAGAAGTTCAACGTATTCCATACATGTTAATCGTAGGAGAGCAAGAACAATCAGAAAACAAAGTTTCGGTAAGAAAACAAGGCGAAGGAGATTTAGGAAGTTATACCTTAGAGGACTTCGCTAAAATCATACAAGAAGAAATTGATAAGAAATTAGTGCAAGAATAAACAAAAAAGGATTATATTTGCACACTTTATGTTTAACTATTAAAACTTAGAACGATTAGACCAAGAAGAAGAAATAATTACAGAGGTAGAGTAATAAAGCAAGATCCGCACAAAATAAATGAGCGTATTCGCGTTCCGGAAGTACGTTTAGTAGCTGAAGGAATAGAACCTAAAATTTACCCTATGGAAGAAGCTTTGAAAATAGCTCAAGAAAAAGGGTTGGATTTGGTAGAAATTTCTCCAAACGCTAAGCCTCCTGTCTGTAAAATAATTGATTATAAAAAGTTTTTGTACGAGCAAAAAAAGCGACAAAAGGAATTGAAAGCCAAACAAAGTAAAGTTGTTTTGAAAGAAATTCGTTTTGGACCTAATACAGATGATCACGATTTTGAATTCAAAGTAAGACATGCCATCAACTTTCTAAAAGAAGGAGCTAAATTGAAAGCGTATGTATTCTTTAAAGGAAGAACAATCGTATTCAAGGAGCGTGGAGAAATTTTGTTGTTGCGTTTTGCACAAGCCTTAGAAGATTATGCTACGGTAGAGCAG
>JALWSJ010000428.1 GCA_026993705.1 Flavobacteriales bacterium | reverse complement strand
GTACTACGGATTACCACAAGTACTGAAAGAAAAAGGATACAACACCAACTTTTTTATCACCCACGATGAGCTTTTTGACAATGTCGGAGCTTTTTTAAGAGCTAATAGTTTTGATAATATTTACAGTGAAAAGGATTATCCCCAAGACAAAATATTGGGAACTTGGGGCGTTCCTGACGATTATCTTTTTGAATTTGGAACAGCCAAATTAAACGAGTTAGCCCAAACAAAACAACCCTTTTTATCTGTGTTTTTGACGTGTAGTGACCATTCGCCTTATGTCCTTCCTTCTTATTTTCTTCCCAAAAACAATAAAGTATCCCAACAAATCGTAGAATATGCCGATTGGTCAATCGGGCAATTTCTGAAATCTTGTTCAAAACAAGATTGGTTCGAGAACACTCTATTTGTATTTGTTGCCGACCATGGTCAGCCTATGAATGTAGTTTACAATATGCCTTTAGCGTTTAATCAAATTCCCTTTATTATTTTTGCTCCCAATTTAGTTCATCCGGAAAGCATTGATAATTTAGGATTACAAATTGATGTTTTTCCTACCATTATGGGAGTTTTGGAACAATCCTACATCAATAATACTTTGGGGATAAATCTTCAAGAACAGAAAAGAGAGTTTGCTTTCTTTTCAGCAGATGATAAAATAGGAGTTCTAAACGACAGTTTGTTTCTTATTCATTATAAAGACGAAAATGAATATCTCTACAATTACAAAAACAAAAACACAACTTCTGTTTATGAAAAGTTCCCTAAACAAGTAAAGGAAATGAAAAAATATGCTTTTTCCTTTATACAAGCTGCCGATTGGTTGCCCCGCCAAAACAAGCAAAGAAAACCACAACTTAAAGAAAAGTAAAAACACATTTTATGCGAATAGCAATCTTAGATACCGTTCACCCGATTATCGCCGAGTATTTAAAAGCAGAAGGACACCAAATAGACTTCCATTACGAAACATCTAGAAGTGATTTTTTAGCTGTTATCGAAAATTATGAGGGAATTATTCTACGAAGCAGAATTAAAATGGATAAAAAATTGCTTCAACAAGCTCAAAACTTAAAGTTTATCGGTCGTCCCGGAGCAGGGCTTGAAAATATCGATTTGGAATATTGCGAACAGAGAGATATTAAAGTTTTTCGCTCACCTGAGGGAAATATGGATGCTGTTGGTGAACATATCTTAGGGATGTTGTTTTCATTATTTAAAAACATAAACAAATCAGCATTAGAAATTAAAGCAGGTAAATGGCTGCGCGAAGAAAACAGAGGAGTAGAACTAAAGGGAAAAACAGTCGGCATTATCGGTTATGGTTATATGGGAAGTACATTAGCTAAAAAACTTCAAGGACTAGAGGTTAGGGTCATTGCTTACGATAAATACAAAACCGGCTTTTCTACAAATTATGTAGAAGAGGTTTCGCTTGAAAAACTATTTAAAGAAACAGATATTTTGAGTTTACACACTCCATTGACTCCCGAAACACATCATTTAATTAACCAAGAATTTATAAATCGTTTTGCAAAAAATATTTATATCATAAATACAGCTAGAGGAAAATCATTAGTAACCAAAGATTTAGTTCAGGCACTAAAAACGAGAAAAGTCAAGGGAGTTTGTTTAGACGTTTTGGAATATGAATCTTCCAGTTTTGAATTTTTGGATAAAACTACAATGCCGGAACCATTGAAATATCTGTTAAAACAAAACAATGTTATGATCACACCACATATTGCAGGTTGGACACACGAAGCAAAATATAAAATGGGGGAAATATTGGTCAATAAAATTCTTGCTATTTTCGGAAAAGAAAACTAAAATTCACTTTCTTTCGTCTCTTTTAAATATTCAAATGGTATAAAAGAAATGAGGGGGAAGAACTACTTTTAATTATTTATGGCTTGTCTATAACCTTAAATTTACAAATGAAGTTCTATTACAAAACCTATCTCAGCTTCATTATTGGTAATATTCGTTTTTCGATACTCACCATAGCTATGGCTACGCTTGCAGATTTTAAGAATAAATAAAACAATGAAGTTGTTTAAGGTTAAACTTTAAACAACTTCATTAAACTGTAAATTAATATAACAAATCTAAATTCGGCACCGCTATTAGTAATATTTACTTCCAATATTACCTAACTATAACCACACCTACTTCTCTAAAAACAATATTAAATAACTATACATTTTGAATTTTCACAACTTATTAAGTACGGTATTCAAAAGACTTCTATTTTATAAGTATTCTTTTAACTATTGTCTCATTTCCAACCAATGCTTGAACAAAATAAACTCCCTTAGATAACGATTTATCTATTGGTATTATAATTTGTTGTTCTCCTTTTTCAATACTTATTTGAGGATATAAATTTTGAATATTTTGTCCGTTTATATTTAATAAATTTACTTTAACAGTACTTGTTTTATTTAAATTAACCTTTAATTGCAAATTATCAATTACGGGATTAGGAAATATTTCTAATGTAGAAAGTTGTTCCGTTTCGTCTATAGAACTGGTATTCGTATTGGGTGTAAGAATCAAATTATGCGAGACCATGTTATCTCCACTAGTTCCCCCGTTACCGTTAACACCTAATCCAACAGAGAATAAATATAAAGAATTAGTCGCATTTGTCGGTGCAGTCCAAGTAAAAGTAGCAGAATTAGAAGATGAAATTCTTTGAGAATGTCCAACATTACTAG
>JALWSJ010000427.1:2378-2723 GCA_026993705.1 Flavobacteriales bacterium | reverse complement strand
AGATAAAGCAAACAGAGAGAGAGAGAGAGAGAGAGCTTTGAGTTAGTTAGCATAACTAACGACAAAGCGTTTATTCCTCACGACGATTTCCTCTACAGAATACATCTTCCAAAAGGTGGAGAATTTTGCTTTCCAACGAACAACCATGGAATAACTCCAATTGGAAAGACCCCCTGGACTGATACTTCTAAATCATCTTCAAAAAATGCTTACATAGACAACATACGAATATCCAACACGTACCACAACAATTTCACATTTCCTTATGAAAAGACAATATTTTACAGAGGCATGGATAACATGATATCCACGCTTTGTGATATTCACAACATCTCTGACACAGAA
>JALWSJ010000427.1:0-2368 GCA_026993705.1 Flavobacteriales bacterium | reverse complement strand
GTGTTTGCACTTGTATTTATTGAAAAAGGAAGAAGAGTGCTTCTTTTAAAGGAAAAAATCTTAGTAAAAATCAAGAAGATCAAACATGTGTTTGCAATGTTTGAATTCAACTCCTTGAAATTGAGAGGAGGTGAGGATTATGTGTTGGAATACATCCTAAGTGGTAAAATTCTTGCCACAAGAAAGATACGTTTTGAAGAAGGAACTTACGATTTTTCAAAATTCTCAAGAAAGATACTATAATTTCTAAGGAGGAATGAAAATGTATTCAACTGGAATTCAAGGTGCTGGACAAAATCAGCTATATAATATTACGCCAGCTGCTAACCCAACAACGAATCCAAATCCAAATGCTAAAGGAACAAAAACCGAGGAAGAATGGATAAGCCATCATGCATCTGATATAGGTGAGGCAATGAAGACCGTTTATTATGGAATTAAGTCCATAAGGTCCGATAATCCTTTTGAGCGTGGTGAAAATGCTGGTGAAGCGCTGGAAAGCGCGGTAAAAATTATTGAAGATATTGGAAAAACTGTTGTGAACTTTTTGCATGATATGCCAGCAGAACCATAAGGGAGCAATCAATAGAATAAAATAATTCTCAATGTGCGTGAATTTTAAGAATTTAATTCAGAATTCATAATGAACGTATCAAGATCCTTGTTAAGCCGTGGATAATCTCTAAAAGGTGAATGACTTTGTATAGAATAGAACTGTGCGTTTTGCGGACTTAGCAGAATTTTACAGTGACCTTTGCCGATTTTTCGATGCTAATGTCTTTTCAACGATTTGTTTTTCCTTGAAACTAAACTTGTTACTTTCACGAATATATTCATAAGTTTTTCTCCTTCCACCAGTTGATAAGCGGAAGGAGGTTTTTTGGCATAAAATCCAACGAAAAGGAGTAATTATGGAAAAAACAAAGTCACAGCGCTACTTAATCTTTCTTCTTTCTTTGATGTTAATTAATGTCCTGATGGGAAGCTTGTTCTTAATGATCGCTTGGCATGGTAAAAATAGTGTTCCATGGAATATACCTGCAAGTGTGAATTTGCTGTTAATCAGTTTGGCAACATTTCCTTTTGTTGTTTTGAGCATCTTGTACAAAAACGAAAAAATATTAGATACCATTCGTATGACAGGGAGCGCAAGGCGTAAAAATATTCTCGACGCTTTGGGTTATATAGGTTTTAAAAGAACTTTTATATTCAGCATGAAATACATAATATTGTTTTCTTTAGTGGCAGTTGCGTTTTTTGGAGCTTTACTATCTAATAATAAACTTCATTCGCTTGAAAATTCCAAAATATTCTTTTACATAGTATCATATAGCGTTGTGATTTTGGTCAACTTGTCAATCATTTCTGCCATCTTCAATTTTTTTGTTGATATCATGAAAAGAAAAACAAAGTCGTATTTGCTGACTTTAATTATAGTATTTCTCACAAATTTTGTCACGTATGCAGTGACAAAAGGCGTTTCCTTTGCACTTGGAGCGGAGGCATCGCTGTTTTTTTTACCGTTCATATTTTTATTTCTAAAGACGTATGAATCGTGCGGCTTTTCAATATACATTCCTTGGATACTGTACTCATCGACACTTATCTTGATGTATTTAAGCGTTTATCATTTCTGAAGGTATTAAACAAAATTGTGGGGATTTGAATCATGAAAAGAATCAAAATTTCTTATTTTTTCTTAATACTTTTTGCCATGGTAATCGTTCAATTAATTCGTCCCTCGATTATCAAAGACAATATATTAGAAGGGGCATACATTTTAAAAGATTCGCAATCTTTTAAGAGTTTATTTGGGATTTATCTTTATCTTGTTTTCAGTTTTATTTTTGTGGCGCTTATACATTATGAGTATTACAAAAAAGATTATGAGAACTATTCGCTTAGAAAAATTTTCAAATCTGAGTTTAAAGGAATTGGATTTGACAAAATTAAGCCGCATTCCACAAGCCACTTCTTCGTATTTTTCACAATTTTAGTTATCTACATTCTAATGAGAATTGAATTTTTGTCATTCACGGGTACGTATGCTCATCATATATGGAGTCTAACAGTTTTCTTGGCCCCTATGACATTAAGTGAAGAGCTTTTTGTGAGATATGGCTTATTTAAAGTTTTGAGACAATCAAAGATAAACTCATTCTGGGCTTATATAATACCAGCACTTGTATTTTCATCGATGCATTATTATTATAATATGGGTTGTTCACCGCTATATTCCACAATTTCGGCATTTTTTATGTCTTTGTTCTTTCAATTCGCATACGAAAGCACAGGATGGTCGATATATATTCCATGGTTCTTACACCTATTTCAAGATTTGGTTGTATTGTTCTTATGATTTTTGGAT
>JALWSJ010000426.1 GCA_026993705.1 Flavobacteriales bacterium | reverse complement strand
GTGGTTACCATATGTACTCCAATTTCATGATGTACTAAAAAGTCTAATTCTTTTTGACTAAAAAACACTCTATCTTTTACCAATACCGACTTTTGGTGATTAATGACCATTACTTCAGCTGCTATATCTTTGGTAATGCGAACTTTTGCCGTATTAAATCCATAAAACTTAAAACTATCCTCAAAGGCTTTTTTAGCATCAATTGAAGTTAGTTTTTTTCCCGTTTTTCGTTCGTTATCTATGTTTGGCAGACTAAGAATATAACGGGCGTTTCTCAAATCGGTATCGCTTGGACTCCCAAAATAGCCTAACGAATTATAAAGAAATCTTTTAGTCCCTATGGTTGCTAACAAATCTATCTTGTCGGCATAAGCACTAATCGTTGTTTCATATAATTTTTGAATTTCGATATCTTCAATATGGTCGGCTTTAATAGAATAAAGTTTTCTTTTTAAAAAATAAGGGTCGATTTTTATAGGTCTATACTTAAAACTAGGATTTACAGTAAACTTGCTTTTAAAAAAGGCTTTTTTCTCCTTTTCTATATTAATAGGATTTACAAATTGCAATAACTCAAAATTCTTAACCAGCTCATATAAATCGTTATCAACTTTCAATAATTCCTTATCCAATTGATTGTCTAATAATGTATGTTTTCTGCCAGATTGCCAATTTGTGAATTGTGTAGCAAATTCATTAGCGTGGTTTAAAATTGCTTTTTTCAATTCGCTTTTCAGCTCTTTAATCACACTAGGATAACCAATCCCTTCCAGTTCATCACAGTATATCTTTTTTACCTCAGTTGCCAATACAAGCGTATCATTAAAATGCTGGTTGATGAAAGCTAAATTATACCCTCTCCCCTTAAATACATCGTTAATAGCTGAAGTAGTTTCAATTTCTGAAATCTTAACTTTTTTTAGTTCTGTATTCCATTTTTCTACACACTCCTTAAATTTAGCATCAACACGTTCTGCTCCAATATTAAACACAGGAACAGGGCGTTCCCAACGTCTGTAATTGTAAGAGTGCATATCGTAAACCACACACCCAGAAAATAACTCTTCCAACTTTTTTACCAAAGCATAAGTAACTCGGTAGTAATTGTTGTGCTTCCTTAACGAAATTTGTTTCTCAGCTTTCGTTAGCGGTTTTTTCCAAACTTTCTTTCCCCAAGCTTCTTCAAAAATACAATCTTCTGGCTCTCGATTCAAGTCGTATTCATAACGAGAATCATTACCAACCAAAGTAATAGGTAGAGCAGCAATAAACTCATCTGTATAAGGGTCTTCCTCATACCAGCGTTCATAATCATTTAAAGCACATTTGTCCTTTAGTTCTTGCCGAAGGTTACTCCCAGCATGAATAGCCGTACAAACATAAGGCACGTATCGATTAATCTTTACTTGAAAAGAACCATCGGTTACAACTGCCTCAAATACCTCTTTACGTTGTATTTTTTTTATAATCTCCTCTACAGAAAGTCTAAGCATTTTCTACTATTTTTCTATGTTCCAGCTTCCTTTGCGAAAGTGAATTTTTTCCTTTTACTTGTTCTTCGAGGTAGTCGATTATATTTTTTTGAATTTTTACTTTATACAGTTTGTTGATGTCTCCAATTCCACCTGGACTCAACACATTAACTTCAATTAGTTTTCCGCCAATAATATCTAAGCCAGAGAAATAAATACCATCAGCCACCAATTTTTTACCAATCTTTCTACAAAGTTGTTTTTCCTCCTTAGATAAGATGTGTTTGGTAACACTACCTCCAGCCGAAAGATTAGAACGAGCATCACCCTCAGCAGGAACTCGTCGTATTGCACCAATAGGTTCATCATGCAACATCAAAACCCTAACATCGCCTTTTTCAGCTCCATCTACATAATCTTGTAAAATAACGTAGTTAGACTGTTTTCCTTCCTGACCACTAATGTAAAAATCCAACAAAGAGTTGATGTTCTGCATCGCACTTTTTTCTAGCACAATCACACCTTTCCCCCCATATCCATTAAGGGGTTTCAAAATCATCTTTCCTGTATTATTTTCCTTGATGATTTCTTTTAAATATTCCTTATTTTTAGAAACGTAAGTCTTCGGAATAATTTCATTCTTAGGGTCGTAGTAAGAAGCCGTATATATTTTATTATTAGCCTCACGCAATCCTCTAATACTGTTGATAAGAAATACGTCGTTTTTTATCGAGTCTAAGAAATTAAGCACCAATGAATCCATAGGAGGATCCGAACGCATAAAAATAACATCAAAACCACCCAATGGAAGCATTTTTTCGTTAATAATAGCATTCTTGTAAAAACTAGATAAATTAGCCTTCACTTCTTGCCCACGTTCAAAAACCTTACATTGAGCCATCGTAAGACTATCACGAATAGTAAGATTCGAAGGCGTTGCCATAGCAACAGTATGCCCTCTTCGCACACATTCATGAATAAGGATTAGGGTAGAGTCTTTTTTGGGGTCAACCTCTTCCCACGGATACATAATAAAACAAATTTTCATTAATTCTAAGGTTTTACGGTTATAGTTATGACGTTGCAGTAAACATTAATCAACTTTCAATTAGCGTCTTGTGCATTTGTAATTGTAAAACTAAACTAAATTGTAAAAAAACAAAACGCACAGCAAAAAAAAATGCAGATAATTTGTGAAACACAGATAACAGGGAAAAAGCCCTTCCGCTTATCACTATGTCTTACGGCGTTCCC
>JALWSJ010000425.1 GCA_026993705.1 Flavobacteriales bacterium | reverse complement strand
ATATAGCGGATAGCCCGACCATTACGGCGTTAAAAAGTGGTGTAGTGCAACAAAACTACTTTTTAATGCCGTAATGGGAACGCCCAAAACTTCCATAAATTTACGAAATTTATTTAGATTTAACGATATATCCAAAGAGAAGGGTTTTGACTTTTCATTCCCGATGAAGTGATTTGCCAAATTTCAAAATGTGCTTCGGATACATTACCCGAAGATGCCGGTAATAATTTGCCAATTTTTTGCTTAATAGAAACCATATCGCCCTTTTTGACATAGACTTGTGCCAGATTAGAATATACTGTTCGATAATTTCCGTGACTAACCATAACAACCTTCCCCGCACCCGGTATAATGAAAACACTGGTAACTTTTCCGCCGAAAACTGCCCGAACTTCAGCCCCTTTAGTGGTGGTAATATCAATTCCATTATTTTCGATATACGCCGTACTTACGACATCGTGTTGTTGCTTTCCATAACGTCCCGTTATTTCTCCTTTGAACACCGGCCACGGCAATTTTCCTTTATTTGAGGCAAAATTTTTGGACAATGCCGTTGTTTCGGGTGTGGTTACAAATCCTTTGGTTTTATTCTTCTTGGCTTCCTCGGCAATTTCTTTTTCTATTGCCTTGCGAATCGCCATAGCTATCCGTTCTCGTTTGGCTTTTTGTTGTTGCAATTGTTTTTTTAGCAACGCTTCGTTGGCTTGTAGTTTCTTTAAGGATTCTTGTTGTGCTTGCTTGTCTTTTAAGAACAATTGTTTTTCTTGTTTTTGAGCAATAGCTAAGCCTTCTTTTTCTGCTTTTATTTGCTCCAACTCTAAAATTTTATCCGCCAATAATTGTTGCGTACTTTTTATTCGTTCTACTTGTTTTTGACGATAATCGGTATATTGCTGAATATACTTTAATCGATGATAGGCTTCGGTATAAGATTTTGCTGAAAAGATATACAATAACTTATAATCAACATCTCTATTCTTAAACGCATAACGCAACATTTTAGCGTATTCTTCTTTGAGTTCCTTCAGCTCGTTTTGCAATTGTTCTACTTCCTTACGGCTTTCAGCAATCTCATTATCTAACCGCTTCATTTGATAATTAATGTTAGACATTAACGATTCACGATAAGCAATTTGATGATTGATAATTGCTAATTCGGTCATGGTCAACTGCTCTGTTTGACGCGTCTTTTGGATTAGATTTTTAGTCGTCGCTATTTTACGCTTGAGTTCTTCTTCCTGCTTTTTTAGCTTTCTACTCTTCTGAGCAAACACAGTCAGAGGCAACCACAACAATATAAAAATCCAATATTTCATTATTCAAAGACCATGGGTTTGTAAGAATCGGTCAATTTAAAAGGCATAGTTTGGGGTTTATCTACCACAACCTTATTGTATTTCAGCTTTAAAACCACCGTATCATTAGGGGTAGTCATCAACACCTCAGCATAAAAAGGAAACAAACCACCCTCTTCGACTACTTTCCAATCGTCATACTTTACGATGATGGAAGTGGTATCTTTCAGCAAATCAATTTCCACCTTTTGACATTTATAATTCTCCGGATTAATCCAACAGCGATAAAGAAAATCCCTGTGTTTTTTCACTCCTTTTTTTAGTAATTTATCCATCTTTTTTACCTTCGCCGAACTCAATACATACAAGCCATCTTCAATCCCCGATTTATACTTCGTATCATAATCAAACGCCACCGCATTCCCTGCAAAAAACTCTTCCAATAAACTGTAATCCAGCTCTGTATCTAAAAACCGATTTACCGACCTAAAGTCATCCAGATAATATTCCTTTCCGTTAATTTTTTTCAACACCTTAATCGAATCGTTGGAAGCAATCGCCGTCATAATCTGAATACCTTTCGATAGGTTTACCCACGATGCACTATCTCTCCGAACTCTAATATTTGTTTTCACACCATATTCCTTACCTTCGTAATTAATTTTAGCATTTGCCTTCGAACGAATCCACGAATATTCAAAGCTATTATTTCGCAAAGAATCCACCAATACTTTCCAGTTTTTATGCTTTAGTTTTACGCCGTCAGCCGTACGCTTTTTATTCCCACAGGAGAACAAAAAAACGGAGAAAAATAAACTAAATATTAAAAATCTAACTTTCACTTTTTATCATTATAATGTTTTGGGCGTTCCCCCATTTCACCCGGCAAACATTTCGCTCCCGCTAAACGTTTGCCGTGTGAAATAGGGTCGGGCTATCCACTATATCTTTTGGGTTGCATATATGCAACAACCCAAAAGGATGCCGTTCCTATCCCTAACGCAAATACGCTGCCAATCAAACTGCGAATATCCACAAAAATATCGACTTCTTTGTTTCCATGGTATTTAATTTATCCAAAGTCTTTTGTTAACGGACAAAAAGAAAAGATTTTAATTCAGAATAATACATAAACAAGTTCATTTCTTTATCTTTGTTGTTCGATGAGTGAATTAAAAAATAAAGATGAAAAAGAATCTTGGTTCAACAAACTAACCAAAAAGGATCGGTTAGTTGTAGTCGATTTAGAAACTTTTGAGGAAGTTCGTCATTTTAATTTTACCACGCTTGGTATTATAATTTACAGCCTTTTTGCCATAATCATCACCGTTAGTTTAACGTGGTTAATCATAGCTTATACTTCTATTCGAGAAGCAATACCAGGTTACCCCAATATCGCAGAACAAAAAAGATTGGCTCACTTAGACAAGAAAAAC
>JALWSJ010000424.1 GCA_026993705.1 Flavobacteriales bacterium | reverse complement strand
GTCTGATTTTAATAGGTTTTTCCTATTTTAACCAACAAGAACAACAAGAAGTGATTCAACAAACAGAAGAAGTTGTTGAGCATAAAAAAGATGCTGCAATAAAAAAAGTAGCTGAATTGGAAGTAGAGAAAGAAGAGTTGGAAAAGAAGATTTCTCTATTAGAAGATTCTTCTTTTTTGGCAACTGTTCCCGAGTTAGTAAAAAGTGATAGTATTTTATTACAACACTATGTCGATAGTGTTGAAACAATTAATCGTTTAGCAGAAGAAAAAGCAAAACAAAAAGCTTTGGAGGGAGAATATGGAATATTTTACCTAGCTTCCGAAGGGGTACAAAAATATGTTACGCTTGAAAATGATAAACTGATTATTAAATTTAATACAAAAGGTGGACAAATAGCAGAGGTTAAGTTAAAAAAATATCAATCATATAAAGATTACATCGTTACAGAAGACAGTATTCCTTTGCTATTGATTGAAGAGCAGTCGTATAAACAATCTTTATCGTTAGAGAACAACGGAAAAAAAATAGAAACGGAGAATTTATATTTTGAACCATTATTAGAAAACACTGATAGTACTCAAATCCTTACTTTTAAAGCACAAACGAATGAAGAAGGTAAATATTTATTATTTACTTATGTCTTAGCTAATCAAGGGTATGATTTAGATTTTCTAATAGATTATAAAAACCTACAATCCGATATTAACACCGATAATGTAGAGTTAGATTGGGCTATGAAGGGTTTATCAATGGAAAAATTAACATCTGATGAGCGAATGATAACATGTGTTATGTATCGCTATTTCGATGAGAAGAGAGATTACATTAGCGAACGCTCTTCCGATGAAGTTGATTTAGAGAATGCAACGAATTGGATAGCCTTTAAACAAAAGTTTTTCTCAGCAATTTTGATAAATGACGATAAGAGTTTAACGCAGGGGCATTTGGCTCAGGAGCAATTAGAAGGGAATGAATATACAATTGCTTATGCTGCTAATGTTGTTTTACCTTCCAAAAACACAGTAGATTTAAAATTTTACTTCGGTCCTAACGAATATCAAGAGTTAAAGTCTTATGATTCCGGAATGGAAGATATTATTAATTTAGGTTGGGGAATATTTGGTTTGGTAAATAAATGGATGATTCAACCCATTTTTAATCTATTGAGAACGACTGGTTTTAGCTATGGATTAATTATATTTTTAGTAACCTTGTTTGTTAAGATTTTAATTACCCCATTGACATATAAGAATTATTTGTCGTCTGCTAAAATGCGTGTATTAAAACCTGAGATTGAAGAAATTAATGAGCGAATGAAAGATGCGGATGCTCTAAAGCGTCAACAAGCTATTTCGGAATTATATGCTCAAACAGGGGTAAATCCAATGGCGGGTTGTGTTCCTATGTTAATTCAAATGCCGATTTTATTGGCTGTTTTCCGTTTTTTTCCTTCCAATATTCATCTAAGACACCAACGTTTTTTATGGGCAGAAGATTTATCTTCTTATGATTCTATTTATGATTTTGGTTTTAATATTCCACTTTACGGCGACCATATAAGTTTGTTTGCGATAATGATGGCTATTTCTACGTACTTATATACGAAAATGAATAGCGGTCAAATGGCTCAAACGCAACAACCCGGTATGCCGAACATGAATATTATTATGTATATGATGCCGTTTATGATGTTGTTTTTCTTTAACTCTTATTCATCTGGATTGAGTTATTATTACTTATGTGGGAACTTGATGAATATAGGGATTATGTGGGGAATTAAAACCTATATGATTGATGAAGAAAAAATCAGAGCCAAATTAGCTGAGAATAAGAAAAAACCTAAGAAGAAATCAAGGTTTCAACAGAAAATGGCAGAACTTGCTCAACAACAAGAACAACAAAAATCCAAAAACAAAAAGTAGATTGGATGATAAGTAAACTCCCGTCTTTGTACTTTATTTCGCAAAAGACATCCCTACATTCACATTTGGAGCTAATTGATATAGTAACTCGAAATGGAGTTGGATTGGTACAATTGCGTTTGAAAAATATTGCAATAGATGAAGTTTACAAAACAGCAGAGAAAGCTCAATTTATCTGCAATAGAAACAATGCTATTCTGATAATCAATGATTATTTGCAAGTTGCTTATGATTTAGATTTGGATGGAGTGCATCTGGGTAAATCAGATGCGTCTTCTAATAAGGCTAGAGCTTTATTAGGGAAGAACAAAATTATCGGAAGAACAGCCAATACATTGGAAGATGTTTTAACGCTAGAAAAGGAAGATATTAATTATATTGGTTTAGGTCCTTTTGCTTTTACTGAAACAAAAAAGAATTTGAGTCCTTTGTTAGGGGTTGAAGGGTATAGAAAGATAGTGAGAAATAGAAAAACTTCCATTCCTATTTATGCTATTGGTGGAATTATAATCAATGATATTCAATCTCTTTCAAATATAGTTGATGGAATTGCTGTCTCGGGTTTGATAGCCAATGCTAATGATATTCCAAAAACAATTCAAGCCATTCAAAAAGTAATAGACTAATAGAATGAACTTCTATCTTTCTGCCAAACATAAACTAAAATAAATCCGATTATAGCTCCACCTAAATGGGCAAAGTGTGCGACATTATCGTAAGGGTTATTGGCAAAACCTAAATACAATTCCAAAGCGATGTAACCAATAACTAAATATTTGGCCTTAATAGGAATAGGAGGGAAGAGCAACATCAATTCTGTATTAGGAAATAGATAGCCAAAAGCGGTTAAAATACCAAAAACTGCACCAGAAGCTCCTAATACCGGAGTGTTTAATATAGCGTTAAGTTCTCCCATTAAAGGATCAATATAATTTTTATGTTCAAACCATAATTGTTGTCCGTTTTGTAGAACGTATTGAACAGCTTCTGGAGTCATTTCCGATTCAATACTTCGTATTCTCAAATAAACAACAAGAGAGTGCAAAAGTGCTGCTCCTAATGCGGTAGAAAAATAGAAGAACAAAAATCGTTTTGCTCCCAAAACTCTTTCTAACATTGTCCCAAACATTATAACCGCAAACATATTAAAGAATATATGAAAGAAGGTCTGTTTGCTGTGCATAAAAAAATGGGTAGCCAATTGCCACGGTTTAAAGTTAGGAGAACTTATAGGGTAAAGTGCAAAATTCTCTACAAAATTAGGAAAGGCAAATTCGGCTAAATAAAAAAGTATGTTAAGAATCAATATATTCTTAACTACCGGTGTCATATTTCTAAATAATTGTTCAAACATATATTTTTTTGATGTGATTATCTTTCAAACCGTTGATCTAACTCTTTATCGTCTAATTTTATGATTACAGGTTTTCCCGTCGGACTGAAATAAGGAGAACTACAAGCAAATAACTCATTAAAAAGATGTTCCATTTCTTCATTCTCCATTTTTCTCCCTCTTTTTATGGCTGAGCTTTTGGCTAATAATATGGATAATTTTTGCTGATAATTTGTGTTTGTTTGGTTGGTGTTGTGTTTTAGTTCTTCTAGTAAATTTTCTAGTATTTTTTGCACTTCGGTTGATGCTATTCCTACAGGTACGCCATTCACAACAAGTGTATTTTTTCCAAACTCACTAATTTCAAAACCAATCTTGTTTAAATCTTCCAATGTTTCTGATAAGAGAGCAAAGTCAGCCGAATTTAATTCTATTTGTTCGGGGAAAAGTAGCTTCTGTGTCTCTGTTTGTTGCTTTTCTATTTGTTTTAAAAACTGTTCAAACAAAACGCGTTCATGTGCTCGCTGTTGGTCTATTATTAATAGACCTGACCTTACTTGCGTTAATATGTATTTGCTGTTGAGTTGATAAAACTTTTGCTTGTTTTCTTTTGGTACAATTTCTTCCGTAGCTTCTTCCTCTTCTTGATTAAAAAGTTCTGCACTTTTAACCGTTGTTGAGGTTTCTTCAATAGAACTTAAAAAATCCAAATTAGCATCTACATCTTCTTGATCAAATCCTATGGATTTTGGCATCTTGAAGTTAGAACTGTACGAACTTCCCCCTGATGTAGGTTTACTTGTTGTGTTTTTAAAAGGATTATAATTGGTGTCAATGGTAACCGTTGGAACTTTTATGGATTCACCACTTTTTTTAGGAACAAATTCAAAGGCTTCTTCTTGGTCAAAATCTATAGATGGGGCAATGTTGTATTTTCCCAATGAGTTTTTAACCGCTGATTTTATTATGGCGTAAACGGTGCGTTCATCTTCAAATTTTATTTCTGTTTTTGTCGGATGAATGTTAATATCTATAAAATCGGGTGCGACTTCTAAAAACAGAAAATATGTCGGATGTTGTTCCTTACGGATTAGATTATCGTAAGCCGATTTAACAGCGTGATTTAAGTAAGTACTTTTTATAAAACGTTTGTTGACAAAGAAAAATTGTTCTCCTCTTGTTCTTTTGGCAAATTCAGGTTTTATAATATAGCCTGATACGTCCAATACATTTGTCTTTTGCTCCACAGGAACAAGGCGTTCATTCATCCGTTTTCCGAAAACTCCCAATATTCGCTGTCTGAGTGTAGTCGCAGGAAGGTTAAACACTTCATTTTCGTTATGATGCATCGTAAAATGAATGTCGTAATGTACCAATGCTACTCGTTCAAATTCATCTACAATGTGTTTGGTCTCTACTGCATTTGATTTTAGAAAATTCCTGCGTGCCGGAACATTAAAAAACAAGTTTTTTACCGTAAATTTTGTCCCACTTGGACAAGCTACGGGTTCTTGTTTAATGATTTTACTTCCTTCAATTATAATTTGAGTGCCTATTTCTGCATCATGGGGTTTGGTTTGAAGTTCAACTTGTGCAATGGCAGCAATTGAAGCCAACGCTTCCCCTCTAAACCCTTTGGTACGTATTGCAAAAAGATCTTTAGCATCCGATATTTTTGATGTAGCATGTCGTTCAAAACACATTCTTGCATCGGTTTCGGTCATGCCACAACCATTGTCCACAACTTGAATAAGTGTCTTCCCCGCGTCTTTTATGATTAAGTCTATTTTAGTTGCTCCTGAGTCTATCGCGTTTTCCAATAATTCTTTTACGGCTGACGCCGGTCGTTGTACTACTTCTCCCGCCGCAATTTGATTGGCTACATTGTCGGGCAACAACTTTATTAAATCTGACATATTTTTAGTACTCCAATAACTGTGTGATTTGTTTTTCAAAGCGTTCTTTAGGTAAGAAATCTTTTTCCAATTCTGAGGCAAAAGGTACTGGTGTATCTAAACTCGCACTTCTTACCACCGGAGCATCCAAATTCTCAAAACAATTTTCATTGATTAGGGCAACTATTTCACCACCTATACCTCCTGTCAAACAGTCCTCGTGTAAAACAATTGCTCTCCCCGTTTTCTTTACAGAATCAAAGATAGCATCTTTATCTAAAGGCAATAACGTTCTCAAATCTATCAAATCAGCTTGTACTTGCGGCTTTTTGTCTAAGAAATCCAATGCCCAATGTACCCCCATTCCATAAGTTACAATAGTAACCTGTTTTCCTTCTCTAAGTAAATTGGCTTTCCCTATTTCTAAGGTGTAATAGTCATCATATACTTCCTCAGATTTACTACGGTACAAAGCTTTATGTTCAAACACCATTACAGGATTAGGGTCTTCAATAGCTGCCGCTAACAATCCTTTGGCATCAGAAGGAAAAGCAGGGTAAACGATTTTCAAACCAGGTGTATGAAAAAACCACGCTTCGTTACTTTGTGAATGAAATGGACCTGCTCCAACTCCAGCTCCCGTAGGCATACGAATGACCACATCAGCATTTTCTTGCCAACGATAATGTAGTTTTGCTAGATTATTGACAATCTGATTAAACCCAACGGTTACAAAATCAGCAAATTGCATCTCCATAATCGCCTTAAAATCATTAATCGATAGCCCTAAAGCAGCTCCGACAATTGCCGATTCACAAATAGGAGTATTCCTTACTCGTTCTTTCCCAAATTCATCTACAAAACCTTCTGTAACTTTAAAAACCCCACCGTATTCAGCAATATCCTGTCCCATGATAACGCTGTTGTCAAACTTACGCATTGCTTGCCTAAGTCCGTCAGATATCGCGTCAATAAATCGTTTTTGAGTTTTTTTATCCGAAGCAGGTTGTATCGGTGTATTATCAAATTCTTTATAAAGATAATTATACTCCCTTTCTGTGTCTGCCTTTAGTTCTGGAGTAGCGTCTGCCTCTTTCCATTTTTTGTTTATAAGAGCTTTTGTTTCCGCTCGTATAGCGTCAATTTCTTCTTGAGTAAGGACTTTTTCTTCTTTTAAAAAGCGTTCAAAATTATCCACTGGGTCTTTTACCGCCCATTTCTCTTGAATCCCTTCAGGATAGTACTTGGTACCCGATGCTTCCTCATGTCCTCTCATTCTAAAAGAAAGACACTCGATAAGTATAGGTCTCGGATTTTTAGAAATTGAGGTTTTAGCCTTATGAACCGCTTCATACACCTCAATAAGATTATTCCCATCAACCTGTATCGCCTCCATTCCGTACCCTATTCCTTTGTCTATAAATTGTTTACACCTAAACTGCTCTTTTGAAGGTGTAGAAAGTCCCCACTGATTATTTTCAACAACAAAAATAACTGGCAAATCCCACACTGCCGCAACATTCAAAGCCTCATGAAAGTCACCTTCACTCGCTCCACCATCACCTGTAAAAGCCATAGCGACTTTTTTATTCTTCTTGAGTTTATTTCCCAAGGCAATTCCATCAGCAATCCCTAATTGAGGTCCTAGATGAGAAATCATTCCAACAATGTGATGCTCTTTACTACCAAAGTGAAAAGAACGATCATGCCCTTTCGTAAAGCCGTTTTCCTTCCCCTGAAATTGCATAAAAAGTCGTTCCAAAGGTATATTTCGCGTAGTAAAAACCCCCAAGTTCCTATGCATCGGAAGTATATACTCATCTTTATCCAAAGCCAAGGTACATCCCACCGAAATAGCTTCTTGTCCCATTCCCGAAAACCATTTGGAAATTTTACCCTGACGAAGTAAAATCAACATTTTCTCCTCAATCAGTCGAGGCAAAATAAGAGCTTTGTAAAAGGATTTTAATTCACTATCCGAAAGCGTATTCCGATTATATTGAATAGGTTTTAATTGTGTAGTAATCATGGGTTTAACTTTAATCATTTGTAATAGGCAAACAAAAGTACAAATATAATTTTAATAGTAATGCGTATTATCGAGGTGTTTTGGGCGTTCCCTTCATTTACAAAAACAACATTTCGCTCAGGCGAAACGATGTTTTTGTAAATGAGGGTCGGGCTATCACTACTCACTCTTTTGGTTTGCATAAATGCAACAAACCAAAAGGAGTTCAAACACGCCGTTCTATCCCTAACGCAGTTGAGATAAGTACAAAGAAAACGGAATTTAGTATTCTTATCACATTTTAGTATAAGGAGAAATTCGTGTGCCTTTCACCTCTAACAAAAATAAATAAACACTTCTTTACAAAAAAAATGAGGAGCAGTACAATATAAAAATAAGTTTTGCGTATATTTGTTTCTCATAAGTTATACAAAACATGAATTTACAAAATAAAATATCTTCTTTTTTGCTAGGTGCCACGCTTTTAGCTACAAGTCAAGCTGACGCACAATCTATCTCAACACAGAATTTATCAGGGAAGCAAATCAATACGATTACTACTGCCGTACCTTTTTTGCTGATAACACCTGATTCTCGTTCAGGAGCAATGGGGGACGCAGGTGTGGCAATTAGTCCCGATGCAAATTCTATCCATTGGAACCCGTCAAAAATTGCTTTTGTGAAAAATAAAGCAGGTTTTTCTATGTCTTATTCACCATGGTTAAGACGATTAGTAAACGATATTAATTTAATGTACGTTTCAGGATATAAGCGAATTGATAAATTTTCAACTGTCGCAGCATCCTTACGTTATTTTTCTTTGGGAAATATCACTTTTACCGACCAAACAGGTGGTGTTATACGAGATTATAACCCTAATGAATTTGCTATAGATGCTGCGTATGCACGTAAATTAAGCGAAAATTTTTCTATAGGTCTAGCAGGACGATACATCAACTCGAACTTAACAGGCGGAACAGTTGTTCAAGGTGCTGCTACAAAAGCAGGGCAATCTATTGCCGCTGACGTGTCGGGATATTACACTTCCAATGAATTTGATTTAGCTCAACGTAAATCAACTATTTCAGCAGGTTTAAATATATCTAATATCGGTTCTAAAATGGCTTACACCAACGGAGCTCAAAGAGATTTTATACCAACGAATATGCGTTTAGGTACAGCTTTAAATACACAAATTGATGATTTTAATAAATTTACCTTAGCTCTAGATTTTAATAAATTATTAGTTCCGACTTCACCGGTTTATAAAACCGTAAACGGTCAAGTAGTTTACGATAACGAGAACAATCCTATTGTTTTTTCTGGAAGAAGCACCAATGTTGGTGTTGCTTCAGGTATTTTCGGTTCTTTCTCGGATGCTCCGGGTGTAGTAATAAAAGACGATAACGGAAATACCGTAGGGGTAAAAAAAGGAAGTAAATTCAAAGAAGAACTTTCAGAAATTAATATTTCTGTTGGGGGAGAGTATTTATATAATAACGTTTTTGCCGCAAGAGCAGGTTATTTCTACGAAGCACCGACAAAAGGTAACAGACAGTTTGTTTCTATGGGATTGGGTATTCGTTACCAAGTATTCCAATTAGATATGTCTTATTTGGTTTCATTAACTCAACAAAGCCCAATCGCCAACACCATACGTTTTAGTTTAGGATTTAATTTTGGCGAAAAAACGGATAAAAGTGATTTGTAAGATTTATAAGTTTAATAGCATATAGAAAAAGGAGCTTTTTTAAGCTCCTTTTTTGTTTTAATTCAGTTCGAACAAGTATTCTTTTCTATACTAATTTTTGCTTGATTTTTTTTATACTCCGGAATATCCTCTAAAAAAGAGAATGAACGTTTCTCGAAAATTACCTCTGCACAATAAGTATCCAAACCATTGCTTAATATCAGTAAAGGAGCTTGTATAACGGCATTATATCTAATAATTTGGTTGATTGTATTTTCATTGATAGGAATATTGGCGGCTTTACATTCAATAATCGCTAAAGGAGTTCCGTTTGGAGTGTAGATAACCGCGTCAAAACGTTGTGGCTGTTGATTAACCTTGACTTGTTTTTCTATGGCAATTAGAGAAACAGGATAACCTTTTTGTCGCGTAAGAAACATCAACAGATGTTGCCGCACCCATTCTTCGGGTGTGAGGACAAGCCACTTTTTACGAAATTCATCAAAAATATATAAGCGGTCGTTTTGCCTACGTACGGAAAAAGGATATTCAGGTAAATTTAACTTTCTCATTTGTCAATGATTATAAATTTCCTGTTAGAACTTTTAGTTGTAAAACAGCAAGGTTGTAATCCATTAGTTTTTGGGCGTATTCTTTCTTCAGGTTCAAGTACTTGATTTCGGAAGCGAGATATTCTAAAGCGGAAAGTTCTCCTTTGTCAGTTGACGATTTATATAATTTACGCAGATTGTCAGCCACAGGTAATATTTTTTGTTGATACGCCGTCAAACTATTTTGTGCTATGCTTACGTATTGCTTCTGCCTGTTTATTTGTTGTTCAAGAGTTATTTTTTGTGCGTTTAATTCTTCTTCTTTCATTGCGGCATCTAATCGGACTGCTTTTATTTGGTTTTTTTGTTTGGAATAAAAGAGAGGAATCTGTAATCCTAAATTAAATCCGTTGAGAGCCTTTGTACCCTCAGCATTTATAGTTTGATTAAAATAGCCGGCATACCACTCCGGTAAAGCCGCTGATTTTGTTGCTTTCACCTGAGCCTTGCTAAGTTCGATTTGTTGTTGTTGGTAGGCAATTAATGGAAGTGATGCGGTGTCAATGGATTGGACTTCTTCTTTTTCTTGAAAAAAAGGCGTATATTCAATAGCAATAGGAGAGGTGTTACCGGTCAGAGAACCAAGGTATTGTAACGAAGTAGTGTATTTTTGTTTCAAATTAAAGATTTCATTTTGAATTTGATACAACTCCATTTTTCGATTTTCGCTTTCTATGGCACTGCTTTCTCCTTTTTGTAGTTTGTTTTGTTCTATTTTTAGAGCTTCTTGGGTAAGTACTTGTAATTCTTCCGTTATTTTTATTTGGTCTTGCAGGTTCAGCAAGGTATAGTAGGTACCGGCTACTTCATAGATTACCTCATTTTTTGTGAGTCCACTTTCAAGCTGTTTTAATTTTACTGCTTCATTAGTATATTTTTTTGTGTTCTTGTAATAGGTAGGAAATTTAAAACTCTGGTTGATATACAGTTGATAATCTTTTTTGTAATAAGTATTCAATTGTCCTCTGCTAAAGTCAATCGATGTTTTATCCAATCCTCTGCTAGCTTTTCCTTGAGCGGTTTCTCGCTCCATAGCCAAGTTTGCCATTTTTATCTTGGGGTGTACTTCTAAAGCTGTTTTAATAGCTTGGTCTAACGAGATGGTTTCTTGAGCAAAAAAAGAAGGAATCGAAATAATAGTTATTAAAGCGGTTGTTATATTTTTCATTTTTTTTTTTTTTATTTTTTTTTTTTTTGTTTTTTGCAATTTTAATCAACGAAAATTTTAACAAAAAAAGAAAACCCCAATCCCTAACAAATGTTAAAGATTGGAGTTTTCTTTTTTTATAGAGTTCCCATTCAACGATTATCAATTTCTTCTACGTTTGGATGTTTTGATTTCACCCATTCAA
>JALWSJ010000423.1:10339-10843 GCA_026993705.1 Flavobacteriales bacterium | reverse complement strand
GGAACGCCCAAAACCTTATCTTATTGTAGGGTAAATCTAAGGGCAAATCCAGCTTTGGTATTGGCGGTTGGGAACGAGGTTGAAATGACCGGTTTATTGACTACTCTATCGTAGAACATTCTAAACATCAAGCTTTTAGTAAGATTGTATTGTCCGGTAAATTTTATGGAAATCATTTTCTGACCTGCGGTGGCTTGATTTTGATTTTCGATGATTTTTCGTGTGATGGTTTTGTTGTCGCGGATAGATATACTTAAGTTCAAATTCAAGTCGCTTGGCTTTATTTTTGTCCCATTAAACTTTATAGGTAACTGAAGTTTTTTAAATACATAACCAGAACCTATTACCAGCTCAGAACCTTTTACTTCGGTGATTTGATTATTGGAAAGACTTAGGGCTATATTTCTGTCTTTTTTGATTTCTAACTTTCCTTTTATTCCATTTTTTAGTGTTGCATTCATACCCAATAAAGGTTGAAACTGCTCGGTAATGGATACATTCATA
>JALWSJ010000423.1:0-10329 GCA_026993705.1 Flavobacteriales bacterium | reverse complement strand
TCCTGCCATATCGAGTTGAGTTGCTCCTAAATCATCACTTTGGTAGGATAAATTAGTAGTATAACTTCCTATATTGAAATTGGAACGATAGGCATGCGTAAAGGTTAGGGTCTTAACATATTTTTGTACGAATTTAATTTTTGATAATCCATCGTATGATATTCTCCAATTTGGGAGAGGCATTTTCCTGAATGGATTAACCGTTTTTTCATTGACCTTAGCTCCTGTATAAGCAGCCAAAAAGGCACCGATTACTACATCTTGTTGTGCTCCGTTATAACCTCCCGCATAAGCTACTTCGCTTTGCGTGGTATCGGAGTGAGGATTTGTTCCGGCAATTACTTGCGAAACTTCAGGGCGGATTGCTCTTAAATTATCGAAAACAGGATTTTTTAGGGCATCACTGCTTCCTTTATCTGCCGTGAAGGCGGTTTTCCATGTAATAATCGACCGACTGAAAGAGCCTGTAAATTTTTGATTTAGATGTTGAAAATCAGTTCCTATATACCCTAGATTAGAGGTTTTATTTGATGCTATATTATATTTTGCCGTCAAGTCAACCCTAAGTCCTTTTATAGGTTTTAGCGTCCCTTTTAGATTTAATTTTTCGGTATGGGTAACGGCATATTGTGTGTTAATTAAGTGAAACTTAGAAGTATCAACCAACCATCCATTTGTATAAGCATAATCGGCGTAATCGTAACCGGTAGGACGACCGAAAATATCCATTTCTTGAAATCCTCCGCTTACAAACTCCCATGACTGACCTTGGAAATTTTGGTCTAATCCTAACATTTCGGTTTGCTTTGCAAACCCGGGCATCAAGATACCGTCATTGGTAGAATAGGTAGCTGATATATTTTTTAAAGACATCAATATTTTGGCTGACTCTGACACTAAATTAAATCCGTCTCCGCTGTTTTTATCTTTTTTCTTATCCTTCTTCGATTTATCCTTTTCGTCTTTTTTGCCTTTAGCTGATTTTTCATCTTCTTTTCCTTTATTATTTTTTACCGGTGGCTTTCGTACGGGTTTTCTTCTATTTCTGCTTTGGTTTATCTTTTTGAAATATGGCACTTTGTTATAGAACGTCGTCATATTCATTTTAGCATTCCACTGTACCACCCTTGAGTTTTGAACTACATTTCCGACTTGTGGCATAACTAACGGTGCTCTCGTCCAATCAAAATTGGCAGTGTATCTTGTGTTTAAAGACATCCAATTTAATAATGGTATTTTCTTTAATGGCCATTTGTACGACGCATTAATAGTATGCCCGTAGTTCATGTTTTCTCCAAAGGAACGCAAACTTGTACTCACGGAATCACGTGCTGTTTCTCTATTGTATCCAAAAACACCATAATCTATTTTACCGTAAGGATCGTTAATAAAAGCTCTGTTTTTGGCCTTAAAACTAAACTTTAACGCTTTTGTTAAATCATATTTTAAATCATAATCTCTGTCCCAATTAAATGTTTTGGTGTAATTGGGAACTGTAATTCCTCCAGGAATGTTGCTTCTTACTTCAAAAGCGTTGTACGTCCTATTAAGAGTCGTTTTAAAGCCTAGTTTTTTTGGAGCAAAATAAAGGTTGAAATCTTTTATCGGACGCAACCATTTTGACTTACGGAAAGCCTTTGCTCGTTTAAAAGGTTCCCAAGGTTTTGGAGACTTACTAAACCCATAGGTTAAACTCCCAACATGATTAACTTTTCTATCTAACTGTGTATTAATATCAACATGTGTTATCTCGTTGTACGAATAAGAGGTTGATACATTTTTCACATCATAGAATCGTGGTTTTTTCACTTTTTTAGGATCCTGATTCTTTGGTTTTGGGTCTAACCTAACGTTTGTAAAATTCAACGAACGACGCTCGGTGATATTACTCCCATTTCTAAATCGCTTATTCCATTCCTCTTCGGTTTCTTCAGGGTTTTTCTCAAAAGGCAAATCCGGATTTAAAGGATCATACAAGGGTTTTTCTGTATTGTTGGAATACCCCATATACATTGGCAACTGTAAACCTATTCTATTTCCAAAAAACTTTCCTAACTGAACAGTAGAAGACGCATCCATTCCGTAAATATATTCTTGCTGACGCTCCCCTACTTTTTGTTCAATACTCCCAAAATAAGGAGTCGAATACATTCCGGAAAGCGATAAATCGGCAAAGTCAGCCAATTTAGCATTCATTCGCCCGATAGTTGCCCATCCTCCTTTTTGGTTGAAATCCGTTAACCTTAGTTCATTCACCCAAACTTCAACGCATTTTTCTAGTCCATCATCGTTTGTCCCCAAGTTATTAGGGTCTTCCTTTTTAGGGTTTCTTACCCCTATCATAATGGTCTTTAAATTCATTAAATTGGGGTTACCGATAACGGTAATGTTTCGGGTAGGGTCATTGGGGTCTTTTTCAGTATAACGAGCAAACGTTGAAAAGTTCTTAGAGTTACGATTCTTTTTTACTTGCTTAATTGCATTCAAATCTATTACCATATTATTCTCTTGTGGCCACACCGATTCAGGATCGTGATTATACCAAGGGGAAAGTTTAAGAGGCAACTCATATTCGTAATAATTATTAACGAAATCCGTTCCCAAACGAACGTAAACTGTAACATCCCCATCTTTTACATCATCATTAATATTGTTTTGCTCACCGTGAACAAACATCTGAATTTTGTTATAATTCCGAACATCAAATTTCACATTTTTATACCCGGCTCGTGCATCTCCGTCTTGCAACCCACAGACATCAAGCACTAAAGACTGCTCGTTTAATTGAGCTAAATTGGCTGTTTGGTAATTTACTTGTCTTCTTATCCCGTTAGGCAACACGTAGTGAATAGGATCTCTACTTCCGTTTTGCTCAATATTTACTGCATTGATAACAAACGTAGTTGATGACTCTTCTTGTTGGATATACTCTCCGGCAGACAGCAAACTACCTCTGTAAACCCTCCATTGACCACGTATTAAATCTAAACGAGCAAATCGAAGAACGGCTTCTTGCGACCATCCTTTCATAAACATACGCATAAAACGTATTGCCCTAAAGTCCTGAATACCGTTTACCTTTTTTTGATATTCATTTATAGGTATTCTGAACTGATACCAATAGACTTGTTTTCCACTATTGTTATCGGTTGCTAAAATTCTGTCGGTAATAAAGTTCTTACCAACAACCATATCCTGCGGACGCATACTTATTTTATATTGAAAATAACTTTCTGTTTCATTCAAGTTATTATCTCTGTTAATATCCTCCACATTGGGCAATGTTGTAGCAGAAGTTGGATAACCGTCAGCATTTAATGATGCTGAATACTCTGTAGAAGGTGAATTACCCTCAGGATTATTGTACTTTTTATATCGAGTAAGTATATCTGCTTGTTGAGCATCAAAATTATCATCTAAATAATAGTTGTAATCATCTGAAGATGGATCGTCTAATATATTTTGCAAAGCTGTAGGATTCGTAACAACCGACGATATATCATTCATAAAGTTCGTAAAAAAATTAACTTCATTATCATCTTTTAACCCGTCATACCCAACATCTTGATTGATTCTATTATTCGGATCGGTATCAAAAGCATTTACAATGACTTGAGTAGTTGGCACCCATCCCCAAGCAGTAGTCGTTAGAACAGAAGGATCATAATTTCCATCCGGCGGGATACCATTTTCAAAAGATTTTTGACCATCTCTTAAAATGTCTTCGGAGATATTACCTAAATTAAAGTATAAATCTCCACCGGTAACATTCGGAGAATCATCGTTTGAAGCCGGTTCACCATCACTATTTGAAACGGTAGAATTAAATGGATCCATTACCCAAAATTGTATAAACTCAACATTAGCAGCTTCAAAGTCATTAGTCGATAACGGTCGCATGATCCCTCCCCATCTGGATGCAGGATCAGCCAATCCTCCGGTATTCGGGTCAGCTCCGGCAGAAAACGATGTAGGTAAAGCATCGTAATTATAAGCCCCTCTTTCACTTGGATAATAATTCAAGTCTAATACAGGAATATTAGTTAATTGCCCCGTTCCCAACTGTTGATTCGGAAATACCTCCGACACCAAAACTTGACGCACTCGATTATCTTTTTGTAGAGGACTATCTTTTATGTAAGAAGGCGTTCTATTTGTATTATTTAAAAATAAAGGGTCAGTAACATGCCAAGCAAACAAGGCTCGATTCTTTCCGTAGTTCAGGTCATTATACAGACTTGCTTCAGGAAATAAATTAGGCTGACCGTGAGGAACAGAAGCTATAACCCAAGTATTATAAGAACGAATGTCTATCAAAGATTGACTTCCCTCAAAGGCGTCAATATAAGAATTTCCATTTTTACCAATCGCTTTGTTATGCCCCGGTATTAAAGCGGCTACTTCTCCGGAAAAACTAACTGTTGATTTTTCTTTAGTACTGATTAACGGTATTTTATCCACTAGTTTTGTCAGTAAAGGAACTTCCCTTTTAAAACCACCATCTAAGCCTAACATGGTGTTGGAAATAGGTTCATCTCCAATGTTAACTTTTTGTGTCAGAGGTTTTTCTGTTAAGTGCAAAACCGTTGCACCAATATTTGCATTTCTACTAATTTTATAGTCGAAATGTGTTCCGATTAAAGATTTGGTTTGAATACTAAATAAAGAGTTACTTTCAAGTGAAATTTTAATAGGTATTCCTGAACTCAAAATTCCATCATCTAAAATTTTAACCCTTCCCATATTGTAATCAACCGTATAGTGAGTTCCTTCTTGCAAAACACGCCCACCTGCGGTTACCTTAACAGAACCTTGCGGGATATTCAACGCATTTAGAGAAATTTCAGAACTTACAGAAGATTGATAACTCCCTTTTATTTTAAATCGGTTTAACTCCGGAATCTGCCGGGCAGCCGTAACCGTACTATCATATAACTGTTGAAAAACAATCGTTTTTCGTTGATTAGCGGGAACACCGGCATTGGCTAACTTCGTATCTAAAGTCTTTCCAAAAGGTTCTACCGTTGTAAAGTACAACCGTCCATTTCTTGGGTTAATTGTACCGGCATTATTAATCACTCCATTACTGGCATTAACAGGCACAAAATCAAACAACCCATCCGAGTGCGGGTGCATCTGTTGGTCTAAGCGGTCTAAATCCAAAAGCTGAATTAGTAATTTAGTCTGTACTTGCGGTTTAGGTACATAATTAATATCTATCCCGTTACTTGGATTATTATAAACTACATTCAGCCTGAAATTTTCTTTATCCACCTGATACGCACCTAACGAATAAACGTTTTTCATCATCAAATCCCACAATTTTTTTCGAGGATTACGAACCGTGGACTTCAACAACTTTAAATATAAAGCATTTTGACCTGCAACACCATCGGTAGAAAACTCTCCCACCTGATAGCTTTGACCGTTATAAGTATATAAATAAGCAACAGCTAAAACTTCATCATTGTTCAGCGACTGATTTAACGAAATAAAACCCAACAAAGAATTGTAAGTATATTCGTTGGAGCTAAGCAAACGTGCATTTTGTAATTTCTCGTACTCCACACTCTGCACCATATTATAAGAAGGACCTGAAAGAATATTTGAGGCAGTAGAATAATTACGAACCCCTTGATTATTTACCACACTCGCATATAAATTATTGTGGTCATTATCGGGAAGTGCTGAAGAACCATTTGCCCAAGATGGCTTTTCCAAATTATTCGGATTACTTTCCCCCAAATCGGTAAAAGCAATAATATTTCGCGTTTGGTCATAATCATTCGTCTTGTTGGTAATCCAAACCTCCATTCGCTGAATTTGTATTCCGGATGTAACGATAGGTAATGTAGTTAGAGCAGTATCATAGGTATCATGAAAATGATAATTCAAGAAGTAATGTCTGTTTTCTTCATAATTATCTGCAAAAATCTCAAAATCACTTATTTGAGCACCTCCCGAAACCTCTATTTCCTTTCGTTGCCCTTTTTGTTGTGATAAAACTGTAGTCGTTGTCAATTTTCCAAACTTTAAGACTGTTTTAATCCCGAACAAGCTCTGCGACCCCGTTATCAACGAACTATTTAAAGGCAGACTAACATTTCCTGCTTCAATCTTTTGAATAATATCATCCTCTTCCCCCGAATAATCTAACTTCAATTTATTATCAAAATCAAAAGTGGCTTCGGTGTTATAATTAAACCCAATAGTCATTAAATCCCCAATCTTTCCCGTAAGGTTCATTTGAATTTTTTGGTCAAAATCAAAAGTTGTAATCCTTCTTTGCTTTACCGGTATAATTGGATTTTCCGTTTTCGATATATTTAATCCAAAACTAAGTTCGGCACTTCCCTGAGGGCGTATTTCGATAAAATCACTACCAAAAATTTTCCTTACTCTTTTCTTCGGATCTATTTTAGGAGTATTTGCCCCCGTCTTACTCTTGGCATCTCTGGCTTCTTGCACTTGCTCATCCACTCTTTGTTGCCAATAATTCTGCATTGACTTTTCGTTCTGATACTGTAAAAACTCTTCCAGCGTCATCGAACTGGCAGGACGATAATTAATATCATCGCCAACCGTTGATTCAAACACATATTTTCCAGTTACAGGGTCGTAGTGCACATTATTCTGAAAGTTCAACGGTTGTTCAAAATCAATTATACCTCCCCCCTCTTCCGGGTTTTGCCCGTCTTCAATAGGATAAATTAAATCCGTAGAATCATTTTGGGCAGACAAAGAGAAAGGAAGATAAAATCCTCCCAATATAAGCAGAGCAATCCTTAAGATTCTCATTAAATATATGTAATTAATAGTCTTCAATAATTATTACGTAAAATCGACAATGTATAAACGGCAAAAATAAAATAAATTGTTTACAATCTGATTTTTTTATAATTTTTATAGGAACTTGTTAAAAACCAACTTATAAAGCACGATAAATAAAGCTTTTTGAAAATTTAAAACCTATAGATTATTTGGGCGTTCCCCATTTCTACAAAACAAATATATCGCTTCCGCGAAACATTTGTTTTGTATAAATGGGTCGGGCTATCCACTATATCTTTTGCCCTCCAAAAGGAGGGAGGGCAAAAGGATGCCGTTCCTATCCCTAACGTGTGTAAAAAGAGCGGTAAGAAAATGAGTTTTAGTGTTCTCACGCTCATTTATACTTTACTACCATAAGCATTAAACCAACTCAAAAAAAAGAAAGGAAAGCTACCAATGAAAGAAACGAGAAGGAGGAACGAGTGAAAGTGGAGTGAATACAACTTTTCCTGTGAGGGTGGGAGGTGAAATTCCTTTTGTTTGTTTTAAGGTTTAACAGCCTTTTCTGTTTAATCACTTATATGTCAGCGACTTCCCTTATAAGGGACAGCTTTTTCTATTTTGGGCGTGGAGAGAGCACTGCTGTAATGGGAACGCCCTAAATCACTTTGTCATTGTTTTTGCAGAAATATATAGCACGTATGAAAACTAACAAAACATACGAAAATACGTGAATCTTTCCCATAAGTATTACGACAAGTTGGCAGAAAAT
Organism: Flavobacteriales bacterium; assembly: GCA_026993705.1. Taxonomy (GTDB): domain Bacteria; phylum Bacteroidota; class Bacteroidia; order Flavobacteriales_D; family Parvicellaceae; genus S010-51. Next base: position 2,786 of record JALWSJ010000423.1, on the reverse strand, counting down.
AGTAATATTGACAGGAAGAAAAGGTGTAAAAAATGACAGATTATCTTTTTAACAGTCTTTAACACGTAAAACTTTTAATTAGACGATATACAGCGTATATTCGTGTAAATGAAGAAAATGGATAAACGATTAAATATTAATGACAAACAATAAGAACTATGGATTTAGAAAATAATGGAATTTCGGGAATTACTCCTCAAAATTCGGGAGGAACAAACCAAAATACAGACATTAGAGCCTTGAATGATTTGATACAGCAAGAGAGTGCTTTTGTTGATTTGATTAAAATAGAGATGAACAAGGTCATTATCGGTCAATCGCACATGGTAGAAAGTCTGTTAATTGCTTTATTGGCAAATGGGCATATTTTATTAGAAGGTGTACCAGGGCTAGCAAAAACGTTGGCGATTAACACGTTAGCAAAAACGATAGATGCCGATTTTAGCAGAATACAATTCACCCCAGATTTGTTACCTGCCGATTTGTTGGGAACAATGATTTATAATCAGAAAAAAGAGGAGTTTATTTCTAAAAAAGGCCCTATTTTCTCAAACTTCATTCTTGCCGATGAGATAAACCGTGCTCCAGCTAAAGTGCAAAGTGCCCTTTTGGAAGCTATGCAAGAAAGACAGGTTACCATTGGTGATAACACCTACAAACTTGAAGAACCATTCTTAGTAATGGCTACACAAAACCCAATTGAACAAGAAGGTACTTATCCTCTTCCAGAGGCTCAGGTGGATAGGTTTATGCTGAAAGTAGTGTTGGATTACCCTACAAAAGAAGAAGAGAAATTAGTGATTAGAGCTAATGTTTCTCAACAAGGTTTCCCAAAACCAAATAAAGTAGTTTCGACGGATACTATTTTAAAGGCGAGAGAGGTAGTTAAGCAAGTCTATATGGACGAGAAGATAGAACAATATATTGTAGATATTGTTTATGCTACGCGTAAACCCGCTGAGTATGGATTAACCGATTTAGAACCTCTTATTGAGTTTGGAGGTTCACCTCGTGCGAGTATCGCTTTGGCTACTACAGCAAAAGCTTATGCCTTTATCAAAAGAAGAGGTTATGTGATTCCAGAAGACATAAGAGCGGTTTGTCACGATGTCTTAAGACATAGAATTGGATTGAGTTACGAAGCTGAAGCTGAAAACATAACAACGGTAGATGTTATTGATACGATTTTGAATCGTGTAGATGTACCGTAAAGATTATACCATTTATACATTCAAATGGTATGAATTTCAATTTATTTATTTTACTGCTTTCTTTTTGACAGCAAACTGATTACCAATCAAATGAATCTAATAACATAGAGAATATTTCTCTGTTTTTAGATTCGTTTGAGAGGTCACTCGGTGCTATACGAGAAAGGTGTAAAATAATGTTCAGAAACTTTCTTAAATGAAAGAGTTCTGCATATAGAACTTCATGAAATAATCATGAAAAACACAGGAGAAAAACGATGGATACAAAAGAGTTATTACAAAAAGTACGGAAAATAGAAATCAAAACCAAGGGGTTATCTACTCAGGTTTTTTCGGGGGAGTATCATTCTGCCTTTAAAGGGAGAGGTATGGCTTTTGCCGAGGTGAGAGAATATATGCCTGGTGATGAAATCAGAACCATCGATTGGAATGTTACCGCTCGATTTAATCATCCGTATGTTAAAGTTTTTCATGAGGAGAGAGAGCTTTCAGTGATGCTTTTAGTTGATATTTCTAACTCGGAAATGTTTGGTTCTAGAAAAGTATTAAAGAAAGAAATCATCGCTGAACTTTGTGCTGTTCTTGCATTTTCTGTTACTCAAAACAACGACAAAATTGGTTTGATGCTGTTTACTGAGGAGGTAGAATTATATATCCCTCCTAAAAAAGGAAAAAAACACATCTTGAGAATCATCCGTGAGTTGTTGGAATTTAAACCACAAAGTAAAAAGACAAACATTAGTAATGCTTTGAAATACTTTAACAATGTAGTAAAGAAAAGAAGTGTAGCCTTCGTTATTTCTGATTTTATGGATAATGATTTTGAAGATGCTCTTAAAATTGTAAATAAAAAACACGACTTGATAGCCCTTCATGTAAAAGACATCAGAGAGGATGAAATGCCTAATGTAGGGATTGTGAAATTTGAAGATGCAGAAACAGGAAAAACCAAATGGATAAACACTTCTAACAAAAAAACTAGAGTAAAATATAAGGCAAATGCACTAAAGAGAACAGCAGAACTTTATGAAACCTTTAAGCGTTCGGGGGTAGATTTTGCGACGATTGTAACGCAAAAACCTTACATTATTCCATTAATGAACTTATTTAAACGAAGATAATGAAACGATTAATAATATATATACTGTCAACCTTTCTTACGCTAACATCATTCTTGGCTCAAGAAGATGTTACGGTAAGTCTAAATGCAGATAAAAATAAAATAGAAATTGGAGAACCGATAGATGTAAGTTTATCTATTGATTATCCTGTTTCTATGAATACGGGGCAAATCGTATTGCCTTTGGTTACTGACTCTGCTAAACTTGGTGAAGGGATTGAGGTTTGGGAGGTTCAAATGCCTTTTGACACCATAACAGAAAACAACAAAGGGGATTTTATTAAACATTATGAGCAAAAGTTCACTGTTTCTACTTTCGATACAGGATTAGTGGATATAAAACCTGTAAGAGCAATCTTTGGAGTTGACACGATTTATTCTAATGCTGTTACCTTAACGGTTTCCGCAACACCTCTAGGAGACAAACCACAACTAAAAGACATCAAGCCAATAGA
>JALWSJ010000422.1 GCA_026993705.1 Flavobacteriales bacterium | reverse complement strand
GCAGAAAACTTTCAGGTTATCTCCTCTTTTCAATTTTGGGGTTTTTATCCTTTTTTTAAAAGTCTGTTTTTCTTATCGTTTCATTTGCTTATTCTCTGATTACGCCTAACGTGTGGGTATAGCTCGTAGCCGACGGTAGTCGGCTATGAGCTATACGCTGTGTTGCCCTTCGTATTCTTCATTTTTATTCAATTTTATCGTTCAGCTCTCTTCAATTCTTAGGTTAAGCACCTCAATAATTAGAAAAGCACTAAAACTCATCTAAGCTACATAAATCTAAAGACTTATCATATTTTTCAATATCAATTTTTATCAACAATTTCAATTTTTGTGCTTAATTCTCATTTTCTTTTGATTTATCACTTTAACTCCTCTCCTATTTTAAACTTAATTTTCAAACGTTTCTAACTCATTATCGTTTCCTTTCTTAAGAAATTCTTATCCGTTTATTTTTGTCAATTCTCACAGAAGTTTAATCAAATATCTTTTACTAGACTTGAAATGTTTAAATATCCTGATGATTTAGATTTATTTGGTTGAATGTTTTGCGTTTATTTAATTTTCAGTTTTAATCAATTAGCTAAGAATCAGATTTAATTATCAGTCATTTTTTACAGAAATTTAAAGAGTTTGTTTAATCAGTTCTCACGGTGCTTAGTCAATTCTTTTCGTTAGGGTTTTAGTCTGTTTCTTTCAATTCTTATCCTCTGGTTTAATCTTCTCTCAAAAACTGCTAAAAACTGTCGGATTAGCAGAGTTCTAAAAGAAAATCTTTCAGTTCAAATCTTTATTCAGTTTGAGGCTCTTTCTATTCGTTAAGCACTGCATCGGATTTATCGTTTAAAAAACTCAATTTCTCAAAAATTTTAAAAAGGCTTGTCGCTCAAAATTTAGCACAAAAGTTTAGTTTTTCTCCATCCGTTTGTTTTAGTCTTAATCGTCAGTATTTTAAAGAACTTTTTTATTTCTTAATGAAGGGCAACGTAAATATATAAATAACCAAGCTATTTATTCAATTTAGAAAGATCAATGGTAAACACATCTGCGTTTCCTTTGCTGTCGATGTCGTAATAAGCACTTACATAAGCGGTTTTGCCATCGGGGCTTATCGAGATTGTTTTTTCTTCTTTTGTGGTGTTAATTGGGTAGCCCATATTTTTGGGTTCGCTCCACGTTCCGTCTTCTTTTTTGTGTGTAACGTAGATGTCGTAACTTCCTAAACTATTTTTATACCCGTTGGAAGAAAAATACATGGTGTTTCCGTCTAAGGAAATAAAGACGCTTTTTTCATCTCCTTTAGTGTTAATGGTAGCTCCAATATTTTTTGGTTCTTGCCAAGCTCCGCTTTTCTTTTCTACTACATAAATATCTGCTCTTCCCAATCCTCCGGGTCTTTCCGATACGAAATAGATAAACTTACCATCAGCAGTCATGGTTGCAGAAGACTCAAAATAGCTGGAGTTAATTTTTTTGCTGATTTTTTTATCCTCTTTTTCCAAAATAGGTTTGGGTTCTGCCCATTTACCTGTTTTACTTCTTTTAGAAACGTAAATATCACCGCTTCCGGTTACCTTCATAATGTTTCGGTAGATTAGCATTTTTCCTTTTGGGGTAAAACCTAACGCTCCATCGTGGAACTCCGTATTTACTTTTCCGTGAGCAGGTACTGCTTTTGTCCATTTTCCTGTAATGGTATCCAAGTCGGAAATATAAATATCCGAATAGTACATAAAATCAAAATTCTTATCTACGTTTCCGCCTTTGGTATCGGAACGTCTTGAGGTGAAGACCAAAATTCTCCCGTCTTGCGAAATGCAAGGAGCAAATTCAGGAGCTGACGTATTTATTTCTCCTCCTATGTTTGTTATTTTAACATCTTCAGGATTAGCCATGGCTTTTTTCGCAAATTCACATTGAGTAATATAAGTGTCAACGCCAGATTCTTCAATTAATTTTTCTTTTCCGTCCAGTGTTGCTTTGTGTTTTTCGTAATCGGCAATCGCATCGTCCAGCAGTTCTAATCGGTGTTCAATTTGCCCGCGGATAAGATAAACATCTCTATCAACCGTAGAATCAATTTTCATAGCACGGTCAATGTATTCTTTTGCCAAATCAAATTTACCGAGGGCATACTGGCAACGAGCGATTCCAAACATGGCTCCAGCATTTTTTTCGTCTAAAGCTAATACTTCTCTAAAAGTGTTTAAAGCACCTCTGTAATTATAGGAATAGAACATATCCATACCGTTTGCCACTTTAAATTGTAATTTGGTAGCTTCGATGATGTTTTTAGATGTGTCTCTATAGCTTTGGTACTCCATAGAAGCGTAAGAATTTCCAATTCCGAATAACAATGCTATCAGTAATAATTTTTTCATGTTTTCAGTTTATGAAGTTGACTTTAATCAAGTTTATTTTATAGTCTGCATATTTACAACAAAAGTATTTACTATGCAATACCTTACAACAAATATATTTATTTCAGTGAATAAAAAAATAACTTTTTTAGTCTTGTTAATGATTTTTGGTTGTTTTGTTGAAAAGATTTTGTTTTTATGGTGTAATTATGATTGAAAAGAGATATTTACCTTAAATCATTTTGTTTCGGTGTTTTTCAACGCATAAGGATTTGTAGTTAAATCTACTAATTCGTGTACCCCCAATGTGGCGGCAACGATAGTGATAATAGGAATAATGGACATTATTACGGAAGAAAAAATTACCAACGTCAAAAAGGCGTTGCTCGTTAAGTCGTCTTTGATAGAAACAAAATAAATATTCGTGTAATGAAACAAAAGGGTAAAAACAGACCCCAAAGCAAGGGCAAATCCTTTGTGTTTTTTTACGAAAATTACACTTTCTGAGATGGTTAATCTTCTTCGTTCGTTGAGGTAGTCGATGAAGCTAAAGCCGTAGTAATAAAACCCAATTAACATAGATACGGTAGTGTTAATAGTTGTCGTTATGTGTTCGGGAATACTAAATACCCAAGAAAAAATAGCGACAATGAGGTAAATGGAATAAACGGTTCCAAATTCCCAAATTAAATTTCTGATGGATAGATTTATGGTTCTCTTAATATCTTTAATTAGTTGTTTAAGGTTGAATTTATAGACATTACCTGCTATTATTCTTTCTACTCTTTCGGATACTATAGAGAGTACAGGCGAGAGCAAAATAATTAGGATATAACGCATAAACTTAAAGACCATAAAGGCTAAGGCGGTGTATAGTCCGTATTCTAGAGCTCGAATTATTTTTATCCAAATATCATCTTCTGTTGTTGCAGTGGATGCTTGCATTTTCCATTCTTCAAAGGTTACACCGAGGTAATAAATGAACACGAACATAAGCATCGGGAAGAAAAAATAAACCCACAGTTTGTGTTTGATGATAAATCGTGTAGCCATTATGTAACTACGAAATCCTAAGGTCAGGTCTTTGAGCATCGTTGATTAAAAGTTTTTACGAAAATAATAAAATTACGTTTTTATGTTTAAATGGTATAAGAATACTCAAAAGAATTTTTCATTGTTTAAGAAAACTAAAATTCGCTTTCTATGCACTCATTCCACTTGCGTCAGACTGTCTAAAAACCCTAAGAAACTTGAAAACAAGAATTATAACACATGGATAATCAGATATAAATCTTACTGTAAATTAGGTTTTTAGACAATCTGGCGTTAGGGATTATTAAGCGACTGTGTAAAAAACAGTTGAGTTTTGTTGCTAACGTAAAAAACAACAATTTTATAACTATTTGATATTCAGCACGATATTTTTACGTTAGTTGGAAGCATCCCTAACGCGAGCATAATGAGAACCATAAAACGTTTTTACTTCCTTTATACTTCTTCAAAATTATTTTCCATAGCTGGGGCTATGCAAAAGAATTTTTCATCGTCTCAAGAAACTAAAACTCACTTTCTTAATCCTCATTCCACTCGCGTTAGGGATAGAAGCGGCATCCTTTTGCCCTCCCTCCTTTTGGAGGGCAAAAGATATAGCGGATAGCCCGACCATTACAGCGTTAAAAAGTAGTGTTGTGTAGCGAAACTGCTTTTTTATGCTGTAATGGGAACGCCCAAAAACTATTTAGTAGATTTCTTATCTTTCTCGCAAATAATGTCCTATTTTTGCCGAAAATCTTTACCGGTCTATGAAAACAAAGAATACTTATGAGGTTCGATTGAATAAATTTATTGCTGACGCTGGCATTTGTTCGAGGAGGGAAGCGGATAAATTGATTGCGAATGGGGAGATTAGTGTGAATGGTAAGGTGGTGAAAGAAATGGGATTTAAGGTTTCGCCTAGAGATTTGGTTCAGTATAAAGGGAAGCCTCTTTCTCGTCAGCGGTTTAAGTATTTTATTTTGAATAAACCTAAAGATTATATCACAACGGCGAGTGACCCTGAGGGAAGAAAAACGGTGATGGATATTATGGATAAGGCTTGTTCGGAACGTATTTATCCGGTGGGGCGTTTGGATAGAAATACTACGGGACTTTTACTTTTTACGAATGATGGACAATTGGCTAAACGATTGACACACCCAAGCTACAATGTGCAAAAAACGTATATGGTTGAATTGGATAAGGGGGTGTCAGATAAAGATTTAGAATTATTGCTGAAGGGTTTTGAACTAGAAGATGGCTACACGAAAGTGGATAAAGCTGAATATGGAAAGAACGGAAATAATAAAAAGGTGGTTTTGGTTACTTTGCACTCGGGAAAAAATAGAATCGTGAGAAGAATGTTTGAGCATCTTGGATATGAGGTAAAAAAACTGGATAGAACTGCTTTTGCAGGGATAAAAAAAGACCAAGTTACACGAGGTAAATTTAGAGAGCTGACGAAAAAGGAAATAGGTTTTATTAAGATGGTGAGCAAACAAGGTAAATCGACTAAAAAATGATAAACAAAGATGTAGCTTTAGTGCTTTCCGGTGGTGGAGCAAGAGGAATTGCTCATATTGGAGTGATTGAGGTATTGGAGGAGCATGGGTATAAAATTCGTTCGATTGCGGGAACTTCTATGGGAGCGTTTGTCGGAGCGGTTTATGTATTGGGGAAATTACCGGAGTTTAAGGAATGGATTACAAGCATTGATAAGGTGGATATTTTTAAGTTGGTTGATTTTACGTTTAGCACCTATGGTTTTATCAAAGGAGAACGTTTATTTGAGGAACTTAGAAAGTTTATCCCTAATCGAGATATTGAAAAATTGGGAATTAACTACACCGCAATTGCTACGGATATTATGAATAAAAGGGAGATTGTTTTTACACAAGGTCCTATTTTTGATGCGGTACGTGCTTCTATTTCTATTCCAACGGTTTTTACGCCTGTTAAAACAGATTCTACTTTGTTGGTTGATGGGGGAACAATTAATAATTTGCCAATTGACAGGGTATTGAGAACACCTGATGATATTCTAGTCGCTGTAAATGTGGTAGCGAATGTTCCTTTTTATAAACGAGCTGATAAAGATGAGAACTTACAGGCAAAAGTTAATAAGTTTAAGAAGTACTTGGGTGAGCTAAAGTATAAGAAGTTGAAAACCAGTTTAAATAATTTTGAACTTATTGATAAGTCTGTTAATTTATTGATAGACCAAGTCATAAAAGCAAAATTAGAACGTATTCCCCCCGATATTTATATCCCTATTTCTGACGATGCTTGCGGGTTGTTTGATTTTTTTAAAGCTCAAGAAATTATAAACATCGGACGAGAAATTGCAGAGGAAATTATTGAAGAATACGAATCAGGTGAGTTACCTATACTTTCTTCTGATGTGTAACATCAGCCTGTTTTTTTTCTTTAAAATAACCCCAACCATCGTTGACCATTTTTGCTCCGATGTACAACATTAACACACCGAAAATCAGCTTTACAATTTTAGGATTAAGTTTTAGTGTAAGTTTAGAACCGAAATATCCTCCAATGACAAAAGAGACGGCTATGATGGCTGCATAACCGATAAATTGATTGGTTACTTGTCCGTCCATATAGTAGTTGTAAAAAGCTAAAATTCCGATAGGCAGTAACATCGTTGTCAGACTCAGCCCTTGTGCTTCGTGTTGGGAAACATCTAAAGCAAAAATCAGTGCAGGTACCATTATAACTCCTCCGCCAATACCGATAAATCCGCTGAGTGTTCCTGCTAATAGCCCGATGAGGACAAGACTAACAAATGTTTGTATATCCATGTTTGTTTGAGTTTAAAAATCAAGAGATAAAGAGATGTATTTGACGGGTTTCAGTAAGATGTGGTCATCAACACCCCAAGCCATATCAAAACGTACATAATAACCGAAAATTCTACTACGTAGCCCTCCACCATAACCATATACAATCGGTTCTTTCTGGTTTTTTAGTATAATTTCATAATTTGCTCCTTTTACAATGGTTGTGTTAAACGAGTTTTTGGTATCGTAAGGGTTAGAGCCTGTCCAAGCTGTACCAACATCACCAAAACCGATAATCATAAAATTTTCCAAGAAGTCTGATTTAATAGGTTTTTTAGAGAAATACTTAAATATCGGCAAACGAAGTTCGTTGTTAATTACCGCAAAAGAGTTTCCGTTTCTTGTGTTTTGGAAGAAGCCCCGCATGGGTGTAGCTATGGTTTGGAATTGGTAACCTTGTGTAGATGAAGGCACTACTGAATTATCGAATTTAGCAAACAACCAATTGTCAACACCTCCCATATAATACAATAATTTTTGATGACCGAAAGAGGTACTGGTAGCTATCCTGCTCGCCCAATAAAAACTGCGGTGAATTTTTTGATAGTGTCGAACGTCTGCTCCAAGTACAAAAAAATCGGTTTTTTCTTTATCTAATTGATGGTAAAATTCCCCCCAAAGTTTTAAACGTGTTCCGTCTAAAATGTTTAACCCTTTTTTACGAGCATTATCATAAATATATTCCAACTTTAGACCTCCAAAATAATCGCGTTGTGTAGGATAAGTTAACGTAGCCTGTTCGGTACTCAACAAAACATCTCTATCGTAACGAAGGTTAGAGGTTAATCTAAGTGAAGCTACTTCATTAAAAGGATATTTCAAAGCGTACTTAAATAAGAGTGTTTGTTTCTTCTCTACGTAATTTTGCCCTACTTGCTTAAATGTTCTTCTTGAAAGTAAGTATTTTTTATCTAATCTGCTTTTTAAATCTTCAAAGACTAATAAGTACTCAGTATTATTAAGGTTTACCGGTAGTTTAAACCCTCCGACAAGCCGATAATCTTCAAATAAATCAGAAGCCCCGACTTTTATCAATTCGTTAAATCCTGAATTGCGGTATCCTCCACCATCATAACGCTGATAGGTAGGTGTTAGAAAAGCATTATCTATTTGAGCCACCATTTGATTGATGGTAAAGTTGGTTTCATAGAGTTCTTGACGAGGCGGTTTAAAATCTACCGAATCTTTTTGTTCTCCTTTCTTATTTGTGTTTTTAACCGTTTTAATGGGTTCGGTATCTTCAGAAAAAACAACCTCTATTGTTTCTTTTTCTACCTCATCAGTTTGTACGTCTTCTTCAAATTGATAGTTATTGATATCTATTTCTCCTTTCTTTTGTTCCTCTTCATCCTCCGATTCAGTTGGGGTAATTTTCTCCTCATAAGCATCATTTTTCAATAAGACAGATTTCATAAATTTGGTGTATTTTACGTCGTCAGGTTCTACGGCAGAGTCTTTTGAAAACGAAGAAGTATAAAAATGATGTTTCCCATCCTTGAGGATTAAATACGTGTAGTTTTCTCTGCTCTTAATCGTTGAAAATTCCAGTATGTTTCTATCAAAATTTGTCAACTGTTCCGAAACCGAAAAATAACGATAGTGAATACTCGTATCTATACTGCTAATCGTACTATCATAATAGGCTCTATATCGGTTTGTGATTCCTGTTTCGTCTGAAAGATATGTGTAATTTCCTTTACTGTATTCGACAGGATAAGACTCATTAGCAAAAGGTGTTTTAGTGATGCGTTGCAAACGGAGTTTCGGGCGTTCAATATCCAAAACAAATAAATCTGTTGTTGCGTTCTGAAACTCTATTTTAGGTTTTTTCTCTTTTCTTAATGTGTCGTCCGGACGGGTAGAAGCAAAAATAATCTGTGTGCCGTTGTTGACAAAGTTAGGTTGGAAATCATCATAGAAATCATGCGTAAGTTGCTTTTGGCTATTGCCGATAGGGTTGTAAAGATAAATATCGGTTTGCCCTTTTGAAACAGCAGAAAAAATCATTTTTTTACCGTCGGGACTGTAATTCATGCTTAATATCTTTTGCAGTCTTAAAATCGTTCTGGTGTCTGTTTTCTTAGACGCTACATCGTAGAGGTTCAAAACCAATTTCCCTTTTCGTTCTTCGCTATACACAAAAGTTGTACTTGATGGATGCCAAACGGTTACCGGAAAAGAATAATCAGGAATACGATCCAACCGATAACTTCCTTGACCTATTTTTCGAGTTTTACCACGAGTTAAATCTTTTATCCAAACGCGATATTGTCCGAGTTCGTAGGTAATATAGGAAGCGAATTTTCCATCCGGACTCACTTTAAATTCGGCATATTTGGTGTATCTTTTCTTTGTCTTTACAGGTACTTCTTCTAGTGTTATCGCTTGCTTGCTCATATCATCTTCAATGTATCGAGAACGGTAATAATGAATCACTCCCGCAACCACATTGTCAATTGTAGCACCAATAGAAAACAAAAAACCACTTTCAACATTCTTGCTGACTCGTGTCAAGTAAATAATGTTGGGAATCATCTTTTCTCCATACACCGAAGAAATATAATTCCAAAGAGCAACCCCCGCAAGTTCCGCATCTTCACCTTCCAACCAATTTAAATTTTTAAACTTGCCACTCATAATGGCTTCTTTCACCCTGTTGTCAATGTCGGTATTCCAATCTTGCTTTAAGTAAGCCAACAATCCCGGTTTAAACCATGCCGGCATAGAAACCGTTGTAGAACTTTTTATCGCTTCTCGCCAATTATTACCGTAAATAATTTTATTGAAAGCAACTTCCGATAGTCCTTTTTTTATTTGTTCATCTAAATGTTCATGACTACCGTCAAAGTACACAAATAGCTTGTTGTCGGAAAGTTGAGTAACACCACCAATATTCGTATTCTCGTTATTGGTAAGCCCTATGTTGCTCTGCCTAAATTCCGAAAGCGAGTTATAAACAATGATTTGCAACTTATCGGTCAAATCGATATCCAATTTTCGCTCAATAACTTTCTTAAACTTATGTGCAGATTTAGCAGTGTAAATGGCGGTGCTTTTACCCGAAACCGTAAAATAAATTTCAAATTCTTGAAAATTATAACGTTGCCACGCAAAAGAATTGTATTGCACCCTGTTTTGTCCAAATGATTGGTTAGAACCTCTGTAAAATTGAGCATCAACTACCAAACTACACAAAAGTAGCACAGAAAAAACTAGATATGTATATAAAAAACGCAAAGTCTAAATCTATTTAATTTGGTACACTAACTTCATCGTAATCGAAGCCGTTTTATTTTTGGAACTCGTATTAAAAGCTCCACCCCAAGAGTAGTTCTCGTTAGAATTTTGTCCAGTAATCTGAAAAACACCCATTTTTGCAGATTTTAACTTACCCAAAACACCGCCAGAATTTTCGGCAATTTTCTCAGCTCTAATTCTAGCATCTTCCGTTGCCCTAGAAATCATTTCAATTTTCAAATCTGCCAATTTCGTATAATAGTAACGAGGAGACTCCGAATAAAGTGTAACCCCTTGGTTTAATAAATCCGTAATTTCTCGCGAAAGTTGTTCTATCTTTTCAACCTCTCCCGATTCAATAGTAAACTGCTGACGCAAACGATACCCAGCAAATTCTTCCCCCATATAATTTCCTCTTTCATTATATAAACGTCTGGTGTTTTTAGCAACATCCACCGCCTCAAAAACAATCTGACTGTCAGGAACGCCCTTATTCGTTAAATATTTCTCAATTAATTGTTTAGCCTGTTTCAATTGTTGATAGGCTTCTTTTAAATCATAAGCCTCCTCCACAAAAGTTGCATCCCAAATAATCAAATCCGAAGTAAAATCCTTTTTTCCAAGCCCTGTAACACTAATTTCACCGTCTTTCTTACTACGGTTCACATAAGCACGTCCCAAAAAAACGGCAGATAACACAATCGCCACAGCAAAAATTATAGCATTCAAATTATTCTTTGTCATAAAAGTAAAAAAAGTCATCTTAAAAAAAAGAAAAAGCCAAGATAAGAAAAAAAAGATTTGGGCGTTCCCATTACAGCATAAAAAAGCAGTTCCGTTACTACTACACCACTTTTTAACGCCGTAATGGTCGGGCTATCCGTTATATCTTTTGTGTTGCATATATGCAACAACACAAAAGGATGCCACTTCTTTCCCTAACGCAGGAAAATGAGCGAGAATAAAAAGAAGCGAAGAAAACATACCCCATCCCTTCAAAAGCAGAAAAAAGAATAGTTTTTTAACTCAAATTAAATAGGTTCTAAAATATTGCATAACTTTGGAAGACGAAATACTAAAGTAAGAAAAATGAAAAAAATATTAATAACAGGTGGTGCCGGAAATGTAGGAGGAGCGTTAGCAAAAAGATTAGTCCAAAACCCCGATTATCACGTAGTTATAGCGGATAATTTATCAACCGGAAACAAATCAAAACTACCCTCTAAAGAATACGACAATTGGGAATTTGTATATTGCGATGTAAATAATTATAGAGATATTTCAGAGTTGATGCTGTCGTATAAATTCGACTATGTATTTCACTATGCCGCAGTCGTAGGTGTAAAACGCACACAAGAAAATCCAATTCAAGTTTTAACCGATATTGAAGGAATAAGAAACGTTCTAAATCTATGTAAAAACACTTCTGTTCAACACGTTTTCTTTTCATCATCTTCCGAAGTTTACGGAGAACCGGTAGAGCTTCCCCAAAACGAAGCAACCACACCACTAAACTCAAAAGTTCCTTACGCGGTAGTTAAAAACGTAGGCGAAGCCTATTTCCGTTCATTCAAACAATCTTTTGACTTAGATTATACTATTTTTCGCTTTTTTAACACTTACGGGCCGAATCAAAGTGTTGATTTTGTAGTGGCTAAATTTATAGCTTTAGCACTTAAAAACGAACCGATAACCATATACGGAGACGGTTCGCAAACACGTACTTTTTGTTATGTAGATGACAATATTGATACTTGTGTAAAAATTTTTGAAAACAATCTACATCTGAACGACACCATAAATATTGGAGGAGCGGACGAAATCAGTGTACTTGATTTAGCAAAATTAGTCATCAAGAAAACCAACTCAAAATCAAAAATCATACACCTCCCTCCATTGAAAGAAGGAGATATGACAAGAAGATTACCCGATAATTCCAAAATGAAAAAAATATTAAATCGTCCGTTGGTATCCATTGAAGAAGGGATTGAAAAGATGATAAATAACAAGGAATTTCTTCAACAAATCAACTTATAACCAATGTGTGGAGTAAACGGGATTTATAATCTGCAAGGCTTACCTGACCCCAAGTCGGCAATTCAAAAGATGAACAAGCTTTCGGCTCACAGAGGTCCGGATGCTACCGATTTCTGTATTCAAGACCATAAAATAGCATTAGGTCATAATCGTTTGTCTATCATCGATTTGTCTGATGAAGCAAACCAACCCATGCTAAGCAATGACGGTAACCTTGTTTTAGTATTTAATGGCGAAATTTACAATTACTTAAAACTCAAAGAACAACTGAAAGAATCTTACGACTTTAAAACCAATTCGGATAGCGAAGTTCTTTTAGCGGCTTATCAAAAATGGGGGAAAGGTTGTTTGCATAAGCTGGACGGAATGTTTGCTTTTGCCGTTTGGAATAAAAAAGACGAAACACTTTTTATTGCCAGAGATAGACTAGGCATTAAACCTCTGTATTATTTTGACGACAACAAACATTTTGCTTTCTCCTCAGAAATTAGAAGTTTGATTTCATTGCCTTTTATCGATAAGAAAATAGACGAGGAAGGATTAATTGATTATTTGAGATACGGAACTGTCCACGCTCCTCGCACGATAGTGAAGAACGTCAAAATGTTGGAAGCAGGGCATTATATTTTTCTTAGTGATGATGAATATATGATAGAACGCTATTGGGATATAGGAGTCTTTATTAATAGAAAAGCAGAAAATCAAAGTTATGAAGAAGTAACTAAAGAGATAAAAGAACGCTTGTTGACCTCCGTAAAAAATAGAATGCAAGCCGATGTTCCCTATGGAGCTTTCCTAAGTGGCGGGATAGATTCAAGTTCTATTGTTGCTTTGATGAGTGAAGTCAGTTCTCGTCCCGTTCGTACATTCTCTATTTCGTTTGATGAAGAAGAATTTAGCGAAGCAAAATACGCTTCAATCATCGCTGAAAAGTTCAAAACTGAACATACACAAATCAATTTAACACCACAAGATTTCTTAAATGATTTACCTGCTGCCCTTGATGCAATGGATCATCCGAGTGCTGATGGCATCAATTCCTATGTCGTAGCAAAAGTAACCAAAGAAAAAGGAGTTACCATGGCACTGTCCGGTTTAGGTGGCGATGAATTGTTTGCCGGGTATGATATTTTTCATAGAGCTATAAATTTGTTGGACAAAAAGTGGATGTACTCTTTCCCTTTGGTGTTTAGAAAATTGGCGGGCAAAACCTTACAATTGATAAAACCTTCGATAGCCTCCGATAAAATAACAGAAACCATAACCAAAAAATATTTAGAATTACCCTTTTATTACCCGGTAAGTCGTCAAGTTTTACCTGACGATATGATTAAAAAAGCAACCCATAAAAACTCTCTGCCTAAAAATGCAGTTTTTGAATACGGAGTACAACATATTGATGTAGAAAAACCGGGATTTAATGTTCCTTTTTTGAGTAAAGTTTCATTTTTGGAACTACATACTTACATGCAAAACGTATTGTTGCGAGATGTCGATCAAATGAGTATGGCGAGTGCTTTGGAAGTTAGAGTTCCCTTTTTAGACCATAATTTTGTTGAGTACGTTTACGGTGTGCCAGATGAATATAAATTCCCTTACACTCCCAAGAAATTATTGGTAGATAGTATGGGTGATTTATTACCAAAGGAAATTGTAAACAGGAAAAAAATGGGTTTTGTGTTTCCGTGGCAACATTGGATGAAAAAAGAATTGAAAGATTTTTGTATAACGCAATTAGATTGGCTGAAAAAACAACCTTATTTCGATGCGAATGCTATTGACGAATTGTGGCAACTATTTTTAAATAACCATTACAAGGTTTCGTGGAGTAGAGTCTGGCACTTGGTGGTGTTGGCACATTGGCTACAACGCAACGAAGTAACTTATTGATTGTATGAAACCTTTTAGCTTTTTAGTCCTTTTTATTTTTCCTTTACTTACTTCCATAGCACAGGAAGTTAAGGGTGTTGATGGTGTAAACCTAAAACAGTTTGGAATTTATGACAAGGATTTACTACCTGCATCATTCCACAAAAAAAATAGAGAAAAGATAAGAAGTTTGATGCCCAATAACTCTGTAGCTGTGTTTTTTTCTGCCCCGGTAAGAACTCGCTCAAACGATGTGGATTACGAATACCATCAAGACCCTAATTTCTATTACTTAACCGGATTAAGAGAGCCTCATTCTGTGTTGGTTATTTTCAAAAACCCTGTGAAGATTAATGGCGAAACAACAAAGGAAATTTTGTTTGTTCAAAAAAAAGATACCAAAGACGAACTTTGGACAGGGAAGCGTTTAGGTGCTTTAGGAGCAGAATTGGTGCTGGAAATAGAAACCGCAGAAAACAATACAAAGTTTAAAAACACCGATTTGTATTTCGATAAAGCAGACAAAATCTTTTACTTTCCGATACGAAAAGACGTCCGAGATAACGTGTTTGACAAAGCAGATTTAAACAACCTACTTCTTCAGTTTGATTCAAAAATAGGAGTAGAAGATAAGAATAAAAAAGATTCTACATCACTATCGCATTGGATGGCTCAACTAAGAGAAATAAAAAGCGAAGAAGAGTTGTATATGATGCGAAAAGCAGTAGAAATCACATGTAAAGCACAAATAGAACTGATGAAAGCCTTAGAGCCGAACATGCCAGAATATCAAACAGAAGCAATTGTAGAATATGTGTTTAAAGCTAACGGAGCTGAATACCCCGGTTTTCCTTCCATTATGGGAAGCGGAGAAAACTCTTGTGTCTTACACTACAATTCCAATCGTAAAATCACCACCGACAATTCATTATTGGTAAGTGATATCGGGGGAGAATATCACGGTTATACAGCTGATGTTACACGTACATTACCTGTGAATGGCAAATTTAGTGAAGAACAAAAAATTATTTACAATATCGTCCTCAAAGCTCAACAAGCGGGAATAAAAAAATGCAAAGAAGGCAACTCCTTTTGGGATCCAAATATTGCAGCAACCTCAGTGGTTTCACAGGAATTACAGAAGTTGGGCATCACAAAAAATCCTTTGGGTGTTCGCCGTTATTTTATGCACGGCACTTCTCATTATTTGGGGTTAGACGTACACGATGTTGGCACGTATTTGCCTCTTAAACGAAACGTTGTTATCACAGTTGAACCAGGTATTTACATTCCAGAAGGTTCACCATGCGACCCTAAATGGTGGAACATAGGCGTACGAATAGAAGACGATGTATTGATAACCGATGGAGCCCCCGAAGTACTATCGGACTGTGTACCGAAGACGATTGAAGAAATAGAAAATTTAATGAAATTATTTAGCATATTTGTTCGCCATTAATACTTGAAAATGAAGAAATTTAACCCGCGATATAAGCGAACATCAAACGAAGAAAGCATTGATGAGGTGGTAACCAAATTGCTAAAAGCCTACGGTTTGACCAAAAATTTTGACGAATACGAAGCCATCAATTCGTTCAAAAAACTAATGGGAGCACCTATCGTTAAATACACCGAAAAAATCCATCTGAAAAACAAGCGAATGTATGTCAAGTTAACTTCCTCTATTATTCGCGAGGAGTTAAGTATGGGGAGGTCTAAAATCATAGATATGATAAACGAAGACTTAGGCAGAACGGTAGTGCTTGATATTGTTTTTGTGTAGTTTTTTAGATTGTTTTGGGCGTTCCCTTTCGCGAATAAAATAAAGGTTTTACCGTTTATTTTACTCGCGAAAGGTCAGGCTATCCGTTATATCTTTTGGGTTGCATATACGCAACAACCCAAAAGGATGCCACTTCTATCCCTAACGCATGTGAAATGAGTGCTAAGAACATGAGTTTTAGTTTCTTTAGACGATGAAAAATAAACTCCGTTTTCTTCTCGCTCATTTTCTTCGCGTTAGGGATCATTAAGCGACTGCGAAAAACAGTTGAGTTTTTGAGCTAACATAAAAATTTAGGTAATTTCATAATCCATTGATTTTCAATATTGTATTTTTACGTTAGTTGGAATCCCTAACACGGAACATCTTAGCACAATAAAATTTACACTTACCTGACCCGCGTTAGGGATAGGAACGGCATCCTTTTGCCCTCCCTCCTTTTGGAGGGCAAAAGATATAGTGGATAGCCCGACCCTTTTCTGCTGAAGACACGTTTCGCATAGCGATATGTGTCTTTAGCAGAAAAGGGGAACGCCCAAATTATTATCTTTTTTATCATTCGGAAGTATTTGTTTTAGATTTGCGTATTTTTGTGGTTAAATTTTATAGAAGTTATCAAATGGAGAACAAAGGACGAGTTGTAGTAGGACTTTCTGGGGGAGTTGATTCGAGTGTAAGTGCTTATTTATTAAAAGAGCAAGGATATGATGTGGTAGGTATTTTTATGCGAAATTGGCACGATGATTCCGTAATTATTAGCGATGATTGTCCTTGGATTGATGATAGTAATGATGCTTTGCAGGTCGCAGAGAGCTTAGGTATTCCTTTTCAGGTTATTGATTTTAGCGAGGAGTATAAGGAACGAATAGTCGATTATATGTTTGCAGAATACCAAAGAGGTAGAACGCCTAATCCTGATGTGTTGTGTAACCGAGAAGTAAAGTTTGATATTTTTTTAGACAAAGCATTGGAATTGGGGGCTGATTTTGTGGCGACGGGGCACTATTGCCAGAAAGAAGTGATGGAAAAAGACGGGAAAGAGATGTATCGTCTTATTGCCGGAGCGGATAACAACAAAGACCAAAGTTATTTTTTGTGTCAGTTGAGCCAGCAGCAGTTGAGTAAAGCATTATTTCCTATTGGTCATTTGCAAAAAAGTAAGGTAAGGGAAATTGCTCGTGAAATTGGCTTGAATACAGCAGATAAAAAAGATTCACAAGGACTTTGCTTTATTGGAAAGGTTAAACTACCGGTTTTTTTACAGCAAAAGTTAAAGCCTAAAAAAGGAAGTATCATTGAAATCGCAGATGATGATGCAATTTTCTCTTATGAGAATAACGATATGAAAACATTGGTAAACCCGTATCCTTTACATTTAGCAAAAAGCAAAAAAGAAGTGGGGAAACATCAAGGAGCTCATTATTTTACCGAAGGGCAACGAAAAGGGTTAGGAGTAGGAGGAACAAAAGAACCTCTTTTTGTCATTGGAACAGATACTATCGATAATATTGTGTATGTTGGACAAGGAACAGAGCATAAAGGACTTTATAGAAAGGGACTTCTGGTACAGAGTAAAGATGTACATTGGGTTAGGGATGATTTAAAAATGGAAGTGGGAGAAAAACGAAAATATATGGGACGTATCCGTTATCGGCAGGAACTAACGCCTCTTACTTTGATGCAAGAGAGTAATGGGTTATACGTGTTATTTGATGAACCTCAAAGAGGCATTGCTTCAGGGCAATTTGTAGCGTGGTATGACGGGGATGAGTTGCTGGGTAGTGGAGTTATTTTTGCGTAAAATTCATGTTGTTAATAATTCTTTTTAGAGTTTTGCAGTAGGACGCTTTCAAATTGCTTACCTTTACATTCCGTATTCATAAATTTAAAATCGTTCAATACGGAAATGTCTAAATCTACTAAGTATATCTTTGTTACGGGAGGCGTAGCATCATCATTAGGAAAGGGAATTATCTCTGCATCATTAGCTAAATTGTTACAAGCAAGAGGTTATTCGGTAACCATACAAAAATTAGATCCATACCTTAATATCGATCCCGGTACATTGAACCCATACGAACATGGAGAATGTTATGTAACGGAAGATGGTGCAGAAACGGATTTAGATTTGGGGCATTATGAACGTTTTTTAAATACGCCTACTTCTCAGGCGAATAATGTTACCACAGGTAGAATTTATCAATCGGTAATTACAAAAGAACGTAAAGGGGAATATTTGGGAAAAACGGTTCAAGTAATTCCTCATATTACCAACGAAATAAAAGACCATATTCAGATTCTAGGAAATACTGGAGAATATGATTTCGTGATAACTGAAATAGGTGGAACGGTTGGCGATATAGAGTCTTTACCTTTCATTGAGGCAATTCGTCAATTAAAGTGGGAAAACCACGAAGAGGTATTGTTTATTCATTTAACGCTAATTCCTTACTTAGCTGCTTCGGAAGAATTAAAGACTAAACCGACTCAACACTCTGTTAAAACTTTGTTAGAATATGGTGTTCAGCCCGATATTTTAGTTTGTAGAACAGAACATCATTTGAATAAAGAAATTAGAACTAAAATAGCCAGATTTTGCAATGTAGAGTTAGAAGCAGTTATTGAATCTATTGATGCCGAAACAATTTACGATGTACCTCTTTTGATGCAAGAAGAACGTTTGGACGAAGTGGTTTTAAAACATTTGAAGATGCCATTAAACTCAACAGCAGATTTAAAAAAATGGAAAGAGTTTTTGTATCATCATAAAAATCCTGTACAAGAAGTAGAAATTGGTTTAGTAGGTAAATATGTTGAACTAAAAGACTCCTACAAATCGATAGCAGAAGCTTTTATTCATGCAGGAGCAGCTAATCAATGCAAAGTTAAGCTAAAGTGGATTTCTTCGGAAGATTTAACCGTGGAAAATGTAGAAAAGGAACTTAGAGGATTGCAAGGAGTTTTAGTGGCACCGGGCTTTGGGACACGAGGTATCGAAGGTAAAATTGAAGCGGTTAAATACGCCAGAGAAAATAAAATACCATTTTTAGGTATTTGTTTAGGTATGCAATGTGCCGTTATTGAATATGCGAGAAATGTTTTGGGTATGGAAGGAGCACATACTGTGGAAATAAAACCATCTACGCCTTATCCTGTAATCGATATTATGCAAGAACAAAAAAGTGTTACGGATATGGGCGGAACAATGCGTCTAGGTGCGTACCCATGTGAACTGAAAGAGGGTTCAAATGTATATAAAGCTTACGGTAAAAAAGAAATTTCAGAACGTCATCGTCATCGTTATGAATTTAACAATTCTTACTTAGAAGATTTTGAAAAAGCAGGAATGAAAGCAACGGGCGTGAATCCCGAAAATAATTTAGTTGAGGTTGTGGAAGTGGAAAATCACCCTTGGTTTGTCGGGGTTCAATTTCACCCTGAATATAAAAGTACGGTAGTTAATCCGCACCCTTTATTTTTGGCTTTTGTTAAAGCTACCATTCAGTAATATGAAAGATAGTTACATGCAAGCGAAAGAAATTGTAGAACAGATGTTGGAGAAAGATTTCTTCTCCAAGTGGTTAGGGATTGAAGTAGTGAAAATTGGTGAGGGCAAATGTGTGTTACAGATGAAAATTCGTCCAGAAATGCTAAATGGTTTCGGTATTGCTCATGGTGGAATCACCTATTCTTTGGCAGATTCTTGCTTGGCTTTTGCGTCAAATTCTTATGGGAATCATGCGGTTTCTGTAGAAACATCTATTGCTCATTTACATCCTGTTAGAAAAGGAGATGTATTATTGGCAAAGGCAGAAGAGATAAGTAAGTCTTCTAAAATAGGGCATTACGTTGTAGAAGTGATTAAAAGCTCTGGAGAAAGAGTAGCTTTTTTTAAAGGAATAGTATATATAAAGCGAGAAAATTGGAGGAAGGACTAAGCAACCCTCAGTATCCTTGTTCGTTATGCGTATAGAATAAACGATATATGACAACACAAATAATAAAATTAGTTCTACTTTTTCTACTTACTTCTGTTGCTGGATTAGGTATTTTCGCTCAAGAAGTAATCATTTCCAACACAACTCGAAATGATTGTAATTTTACACTATACGATACTGGAGGAGTAAACGCCTC
This sequence comes from Flavobacteriales bacterium, assembly GCA_026993705.1. Classification (GTDB taxonomy): domain Bacteria; phylum Bacteroidota; class Bacteroidia; order Flavobacteriales_D; family Parvicellaceae; genus S010-51. The sequence goes on along the minus strand of JALWSJ010000422.1, from coordinate 16,894 downwards.
AGGATATTCAGCTAATCAAGATTTCACTATGACGATTTGTCCTGATCAAGCAAACCAAGCCATTGTGCTAACATGGTTTACGTTTACCTTGGGAGCAGGAGATTTTATGGAGATTTATGACGGAAACTCTACCACAGCTCCTCTTTTAGGAACTTACACAGGGACAGATTTAAATAATCTAGTAGCCTACGCTTCTATTAATAATACTTCGGGTTGCTTAACCCTTCATTTTGTATCGGATGGGGCAGACAATGGAGTGTTTAATGCTTCGGTTAAATGCGAAATTCCTTGTGCTTATCCTCTTGCCGGAGTAGCTACACCTACTAATCCCTTAGTTCAAATTTGTAAAGGGACAACCGTAAATTTAGACGGTTCTAACTCTACGGCTCAACCGGGGTTTACACTTTCGGAATATGATTGGGATTTTGGTGACGGAACAAACGAAGCAAATACTATACCTACAACTAGCCATACATTCAATCAAACAGGAAGATATATTGTGAGTTTGGAGGTAAAAGATGATAACGGGTGTAAAAATAAAAACGCAGCTTTTGTGGAGGTAATAGTTGAAACGGATCCTGTTTTTTCTTTAGAAAGTAAATCGGTGTGTGAAGGGGAAATTTTCTGTTTGGAAGCCGGAGCAACATCGCCACCTTTACCCGCTCCTGCTCCGAATATGTTTGGACAAGGCATTCACATTCCCGATGATGTAGGGAGTTGTTTTCAGGCGACACAGTTTTTTAATGTCTTTCCTGTTGGATCACACTTAACCAATATAAACCAATTACAAAGTGTTTATGCCAATATGCAACACACTTTTATTGGTGATTTAATTATATCCATTATTTGCCCTAGTGGTCAATCGGTTATTATGCACCAACAAGGTGGCGGGGGAGCTGACCTAGGTGGTGATTATTATTGGTCTCCAACAACCAGTAACCCTACGTGGGCAAATAGTGGAGCAGGCGGTATGTTGCCTCCCGGCACTTACGCGAGTGTACAAAGTTTAAGTGGGTTGGTGGGGTGCGAATTAAACGGAACGTGGACGTTGCAAATTTGTGATATGTGGGCTCAAGATGAAGGAGATGTTTTTGGCTGGAGTGTAAACATAGACCCTAGTTTGTATGTTGATTTGACAGCCTTATCTCCAACGATAGGTCCGAATGCAGATTCTTCTGTTCTTTCAGGATCGGGTATGACCTATTTATCATCTGACGGTGATACTCTTTGTGCTCAACAAAACACAGCAGGAAATTATGACTATACTTACACGGTAACCAATAGCTTTGGTTGTACGCATGATACAACGGTAACCGTTACCGTAAAACCAGGACCGATAGCCGGTTTTGATTTCGATAGTATTTGTCTTGAGGAAACTGCCAACTTCACCAACCTGACACAAGGAAGTGTTAATTTATTCAGTTACTCTTGGGATTTTGGCGACGAAACTCCTCCTGCAACAACATTTGATGCAACACACGATTATACTGCTGCCGGAGATTATGCTGTTCATCTTAGTGTAGATGCAGGAAATGGCTGTACCGATGATAGCACTCAAATCATACAAGTTTACGATGAGCCTGTCGCCGATTTTAATTTTACGGACGATTGTTTATATACCGATCCGGTTTTTACCGATGCTTCAAGCGTCGCAAGCGGAACGATAGAAACATGGAATTGGAATTTCGGAGATACCACTTCCGCAACCCTGATTCAATCTACTGCAGAAAGCCCTACACACCATTATGTTAATGATGGCTCGTATGATGTCAAGTTGATTGTTATTACTGATAAAAACTGTAATGATACACTGGTAAAAACTACCACTCGTTATCCAATTCCGCAAGTAGATTTTTCTTTTGAACCGGAATGTGAATATGATTCTGTAACTTTTGTAAATTTAACCACCATCAATGCTCCTGATAATATATCGAGTTGGGTTTGGAATTATGGTGATGGTTCTGCTTTTTCAAGCGTTGAACAAGAAAAACACAAATATCCACAAGAAGGAGATTATACCATTACATTAATCGCTACTTCCAATCATGGGTGTATTAATGATACATCGCATACGATTACTATTTACCCTGAACCGATAGCTGCTTTTTCTCAAACAACAGTCTGTGAAAATGGAGAAGCCACAGCTTTTACTGATCAATCCTCGGTTGTGTGGGGATTAGTAGTAGGATGGTCTTGGGATTTTGACGACACACAAAATAACACATCTACATTGCCCAACCCTTCTCACGATTACGAACAAGATGGAGATTATAATGTACAGTTGATTGCTCAAACAGATTTTGGTTGTGTGGATACTACAGAAAATACTGTAACCGTTCTTGCGAAACCAACCAATGATTTTACAGCAACTTTAACAGAATACTGTCAACCGAATTGCACTGAATTTTCTGATTTAACCGTACCGAATGCCGGGAGTATCGTAGCTCGCTTTTGGTCATTTGAAGAAAATGATCAATCATTTGATTCAACACAAGTTGTTTGTTTTGAAAACCTAAGCCATACCGACACAAAAACTTTTGGTGTACAATTAATTACACAAAATAACTTGGGCTGTTACGATACGCTTTTGCGAGAAGAATATATTACCGTTTGGCCTAAACCGTTAGCTAGTTTTGAAGCATTACCACCTAAAACCAATATGTATGAAACCGAAATAGAGTTCGAAAATAACGATGAAGGAGGGGTGACCTACTTATGGTATTTTGGTGATATAGATTCTTCTACTATGTTTGCCCCTGTTCATCTCTATCCGGATACGGGAACGTATGAAGTAACGCACATCGTTACGACAGAGTACAATTGTAAAGACACTACAACTAGAAACGTAAGAATCGAAGCCGTATTAAATGTCTATATTCCTAACACGTTTACACCAAATGGTGATGGAGAAAACGATACCTTCTTCTTAAAAGGCTACGCCATCGTAGAAGACAATTTTCAATTTATGATTTTTGACCGTTGGGGAAAAATGATTTACTTTACCGATTCTTTTATTCCGTGGGACGGCACTTACAAAGGAGTTCCAGCTCAACAAGATGTTTACACCTATAAAGTTTTATTGAAAGACGTTTTTGGAAAATCGCACGAATACCGAGGACACGTAAATTTAATACGATAAATGCACTATCACAGCAATGGTAAATTAATGCTCACGGGGGAGTATCTGGCTTTAGATGGAGCAACAACCCTTGCTTTGCCTACTAAATTTGGGCAGAGCTTGCAAGTAGAAGAAGTACAACCAAATAAAGGCTCAATTCTAAAATGGAACAGTATAGATAATGAAGAAAATAGTTGGTTTACCGCCGAAATACAAATCAACAACTTTTCAATACTCAAAACCAGTGATAAAAAAACGGCTGAGACATTAATCAAAATTCTACAATCTACACAAAACCAATCAACCAAAACTATTTTTGAACAACAAAAAAGTTATCAGGTAACCACACGCTTAGAGTTTCCTAGAAATTGGGGGTTAGGAAGTAGCTCTACCCTCCTAAACAATATAGCAAAATGGTTTGAAATAGATGTGTTGACTCTGTTTTTTAATGTCTTTAGTGGTAGTGGGTACGATGTAGCTTGTGCCAATTCAAACACACCAATATTATACCAAAAGAAAGCAAAAAAGGCAATTATTTCACCTGTTGATTTTTTTCCAGACTTTAATGATAAAATCTATTTTGTTCACCTCAATCAAAAACAAAACAGTTACGCAGAAATAAAAGAATATCAGAAAAAGACAAAGAAAGACGATAGTTTTTACCAAAAAGTGCAACGCGTAAGCGAAATTTCAGCAGCTTTAACCACAGTTTCTGATTTGCAATCGTTTGAACATTACCTTAACGAACACGAAAATATCGTAGCGGAAATATTACAACAAGAACCAATACAGCCGAAACTTTTTTCCGATTATCAAGGAGGAATTGTCAAATCACTAGGAGCCTGGGGAGGAGATTTTGTCTTAGTTACAGGCAATAAAAATAACATGCACTATTTTGAAGAAAAAGGGTATAAAACAATATTAAATTATTCCGATATGATATTGTAGGGCACTCCCCCATTTTATGAAAACAACATATCGCTAACGCGAAACATTGTTTTCATAAAATGGGGTCGGGCTATCACTACTCACTCTTTTTCTCTCGAACAGCGAGAGAGAAAAAGGAGTTCAAACACGCCGTTCTATCCCTAGTGCGAGTGAAATTGGCGGAGAGAAAGTGAATTTTTGGTTTCTTAGACGATGAAAAAAATCTTTGCATAGCACCCGCTATAGAAATATTTTTTGAAGAAGGATAAGGAATGAAAAAAACGCTTTATACCGTCTATTTCACTCGTGTTAGGGATACCAATCCCTAGTGCGGAAGAAGTAAATAAAACAAATTATACAACAATTCGAATAAAATCCTCAATACCAATCATTATCTCTATTTGAAAATCATTCAATTATACCTATATTTGATTAATTAAAGTATTTTCTCGTAGGGAATACAATCGTATAATCATAAGCAAACGTTACAATTATGACCAGATTAAGTTATCTAATTCTGCTAACCCTTACAGTAGGAGCAATACATACTCAAGCACAAACATTTCTTGAATCATCATCAACTGTCGGAATTAATCACCTACATGTAGATGAACAGTTAATGGGGGGAGGTGCTGCTTTCTTCGATTATAACAATGACGGATATGACGATTTATATCTAACAGGAGGAAAAGGAAGAGATTTATTATACGAAAACAACCAAGACGGTACATTCACAGAGGTTGGTGTAGCTGCAGGTTTAACTTTTACTGCCAATCAAAATACAGTTGGAGTGGCATCGGGTGATATCGATAATGATGGAGATAGAGATGTTTTTGTAACCACCGATAAGTTTTCAGCAAATATTTTATTGTTAAATAATGGCAATAATACATTTACAGATATTTCCACAACTGCAGGTATAACTGATACAGCTTGGAGTACGTCCGTTACTTTTGGTGATTATAATTTAGACGGCTTTTTGGATGTTTACGTGGCGAATTATGTTGATTTTCATTATTCTCCCACTTCTCATTTTTATGATAGTGTGGCAGGTTTTGAAGCTAATTATCTGTACGTAAATAACGGTAATAATACATTTACTGAAAAAGCATCATTATTAGGGGTTGCAGACACAAATGCAAGTTTAGCGGTAACCTTTACAGATTTTGATAATGACAACGATGTGGATATAATGATTGGAAATGATTTTGGTATAACCTCATTAGGGCTTCACAATAAAATATATGAAAATCTCTATCCTTTAGATTCGTTTGCCGATATTTCTCAAGTAGCGAATGCAAATGATGCTATTGATGCAATGAGTATTGCGGTAGGCGATTATAACGAAGATGGTTACTTGGATTATTACGTAAGTAATATGATGGAAAATCTACTAAAAAAGAATAATGGAAATAAAACATTTGGCAATACAGCTCCTTCGTTGGGGATAGAAGCACCGTCTGTAACTTCGTGGAGTGGTTTCTTTTTTGATTACGACAACAGTACCTCTTTGGATTTATTTGTAGCCAGCGGACAAATGATGTTTGAAGAACCTAACCAATACCAATACAATAATTTGTTTCAAAACAGCGGCGGAATTTTTTCTGATGTAGCACTAACCGAAGGATTGTTAGATTCAACTCGTTCAAGGGGAGCTGCTTATTCAGATTTCGATAACGATGGAGATTTGGATTTTGTTCTCGTCAATGTCAATGCTGATTCTAATACAGTGCACAGAACGATGTTTTTTAAAAACCAAACCTCAAATACGAATAACTGGTTAGAGGTAAAATTAACAGGTACTCAAAACAATAGAGATGCTTATGGTTCACACATTAAACTAATAGCTGGAGGTCAAAGTTTTATCAGAGAAATTGATGGTGGCTCTGGCTATCTGTCGCACAACAGTACCAAAGCTCATTTTGGTTTAGGAACTGTTTCAACAATAGATACTCTTTTGGTGTATTGGGGTAGTGGAGCTGTGCAAACAGAACTTAATGTTCCTGTAAATCAAATTGTTGAAATCATTGAAAACACAACTACACAACAACATGTTTGTTTCGGTGATAGTATTCAAGTTGGAAGCGTTTACTATCATGAGTCAGGAACTTACTATGATACGCTGACCGCTAATTCTGGAGCAGATAGCATTATCAATGTGGTTGTTGATTTTTCCGACTCTATTTATATCCAACATCTATCTATTTGCCCCAACGATAGTGTTCAGGTTGGTGGAGTTTATTATACTACTCCAACAACCTTACAAGACACATTAGTATCTTATTTTGGTTGTGATAGTATTGTAAAATCAATTTTAGCAGCAGGACGAAAAGATACCGTAATTATGACTGTCTCTATTTGTCAAGGAGATAGTGTGTTTTTACAAGGAGCATATCAAACAACAGAAGATTATTATGTTGATACGTTGATAAACAACACCTTCTGTGATAGTCTTGTTGTAACGCACTTAGTTGTAAATCCTGTTTATTCAGATACGACAAATTTCTATTTATGTGCCGGAGATAGTGTTTATGCAGGGGGCAGCTATCAAATAGCCGGCGGATATTATTCTGATTATTTTACAAGTTCATCCGGTTGCGATAGTACTATTGTTACCCATGTGATTAATATGCCGAATTTCTTTGTTCATTCTGCTTTTATTTGTCAGGGCGACAGTATGTTGTTAGAGGGAACATATCAAACAACATCCGGTAATTATTATGATACATTGGTTTCTTCTGTAGGTTGTGATAGCGTAGTATTAACACAGCTTACTGTTACTTCTGTGTATAACGGTTCCGTCTTTACCTCGATTTGTCAAGGTGATAGTATTTTATTAGAAGGAACATACCAATTTACAGCTGGAATTTATCACGATAATTATGTAGGTATAGGTGGTTGCGATAGTACAACAACCACTTATTTATCTATTTTACCAACTTATTCAGGGACGGAAACAGTAACTATTTGTCAAGGAGATAGTGTGCAAATCGGGAGTACCTACCAAAGTGTAGCAGGAACTTATCCTGTAACTTATTCGGCGGTGAACGGTTGCGATAGTATAATAGAAACAACATTGATGGTTAACCCGAGCGAATTGATTCACGTAGATACGACTATATTTTTAGGCGACAGCATCCTCTTGGAGGGTAGCTACCAATCTACACAAGGAACGTATTACGATACGTTAACAAATCAATATAACTGCGATAGTATAATAGAAACTGCTTTAACAATTGATAGCTCTGTAAATGTTCTATCTCTATATGAAGATGTAAACGTAAGAATTTATCCTAATCCGCTAACCGATTTCTTAATGATTGAATCACCGAGAGAAATAGAAGAAATATGGGTTACTAATTCAATCGGAGCTATCGTATATCGAAAAACAAACTTGAATAAGACTCAAGTAACTATCAATCTACAATATTTACCAAAAGGAGCTTATTTTGTGGGCGTTTCGGTTGGAGAAAAGAAGTCAACGAGTTTGGTGATGAAGAAGTAACCCGCGTTAGGGATAGAACGGTATGTTTGAACTCCTTTTGGTTTGTTGCATATATGCAAACCAAAAGAGTGAGTAGTGATAGCCCGACCATTACAGCGTTAAAAAGTGGTGTAGTGAGAACTACACCACTTTTTTATGCTGTAATGGAAACGCCCAAATCATCATATAGAGGTAAAAAACTATTTTAATTTAAAAAGAAAAAAGTACCTTTGTGGCATATAAAAATTAAAACAAAAAATAATGAGCTTAGTAAACGTTGGTACGGTAGCTTTTGATGCTATAGAAACCCCTTTCGGAAAGACCGATAAAATTATTGGAGGAGCTTGCACTTATATTAGTTTGGCAGCTTCATATTTCACAAAACAAGCAAAAATCGTTTCGGTGGTTGGTGAGGATTTTCCTCAGGATGTGTTGGATATGTTTAAAGAAAAAGATATTATAACCGAAGGGTTGCAGGTGAAAAAAGGTGAGAAAACGTTTTTTTGGTCGGGGAAATATCATAACGATATGAACAGTAGAGATACGTTGGATACGCAACTGAATGTTTTGGAAAATTTCGACCCAATTATACCAGATAGTTATCAGGATTGCGAGTATTTGATGTTGGGAAATCTGACGCCTGCTACTCAATTAAAAGTAATTCAACGGTTACAAAATAGACCTAAATTGATTGTGTTAGATACAATGAATTTTTGGATGGAAGTGGCGATGGATGATTTGAAAAAAGTGATTCAGGAAGTGGATGTTTTAACCATCAATGACGAAGAAGCTCGTTTGCTTTCAGGTGAATATTCGTTGCGTAAAGCGGCTCGTAAAATATTGACAATGGGACCTTCTACCTTAATTATCAAAAAAGGTGAGCATGGTGCGTTATTGTTTAATGAAGAAAAAGTATTTTTTGCACCAGCCCTTCCTTTAGAAGAAGTTTTTGATCCAACAGGAGCTGGAGATACGTTTGCTGGAGGTTTTATCGGTCATTTGGCGGCTACTGGAGATTTATCTTGGGAAAACATGAAGAATGCCATCATTATGGGGTCGGCTATGGCTTCGTTTACCGTAGAAAAATTTGGTATCGAGCGTTTGAGAGATTTAACTATGGAAGAAATCGCCGATAGAATTAATGAATTTGCGGAGTTGACTAACTTTTCATTGGAGTTTCCTGCTGTGGTAGAGAAGTAAGATGAGATTAACTTTTTAAAGAAAGAGGAATTTACAAATGTGTAATTTCCTCTTTTTTTGTTTGTCGAGATTATGCAACAAAATATTACAGGTTTATACTTGAACCATATAAGTTACGGTGATACAAGCGTAATTGTACGGTTATATACAAAGGAGTATGGAACGGTTTCGTTTATCGTGAAGGGGATTAAACGAAAAAAGGGCGGTTTAGCTTTGTTGCAACCTTTTCATTACATTGAATTGACTTCCAATTTTAAACCAGACAGGGAATTAAATTTTGGAAACAAAGTAAAATTGTTTAAGCCTACGCAAAGCATTACTTCTGATATAAGAAAAACCACTGTTGCTATTTTTTTAACCGAAGTTCTTGCGAAAACCCTTCAAGAATCTGCACCCAACGAATCGCTGTATGAAAAGTTAGAATATTTAATCACCTATTTTGATACCGAAGATTTTTCTCCTATTTTTCATCATCTGTTTCTTGTTCAGCTGATTAAAGAATTGGGAATTATGCCGAATTTCGGAAAAAATCAAAGTATTGATTTGTTTAACCTTGAAACAGGCTTATTTGAGCGTGTAAACCAACCTCAAAAAATACATTTTACCCATGAAGAGTCGTTGGCTTTTAAAACGATATTAGGCACGAATTTTGCTAATGAAACAGCTCTTAGAATTGCGAATAGCGTAAAAAAAAATCTGTTAAAAAAAATGGTACAATACATAGAAGTCCAAACTGAAATCCCCGTAGGAAGTATTCGTTCTATTGAAGTATTAGAATCGGTATTTAACCGTTGATAAGAAAGGGAGAAAATGAGAGGTAGCTTTATTTTTTTAGTGTTAGTATTTTTACTATGTGGCAACATAACAACCGCACAGCAAATTCGGATTTTCAATAAATATTTAGAGCCGATTGAACATGTTGAGTTGATTTCCTTAAAAACAGGCGATGCTATTTATACCAATGAAAAAGGGACGGCAAACGTCAAAAATTTTCCAAAAGATGATACCTTGTTAATCCTTCATTCTAATTACGAACCACTTAAACTTTCATTGAAGGTTATTCGAGAAAAGCTACACAATGATATTATACTTCATTACAAAACCATTTTTTTAGAAGGAGTAGAAGCTACTATAACCGTTAGGAATAGAAGAAAAAAAGAAGCCACAAGACCCATTCAACTTGATGTATTAGATAATGAAGATTTACACAAAGTAGGTGCTCAAACTTCTGCGGAAGTGCTAGAAGAAACTACTGGAGTATTATTGCAAAAAAGTCAAGCAGGTGGAGGAAGTCCTATCATTCGAGGAATGGAAGCCAATAAAGTATTGCTGGTCGTAGATGGAATACGAATGAACAACGCTATTTATCGAGGAGGTCATTTGCAGAACAGTATAACTATAGACAACAATATTTTAGAACAGGTAGATGTTTCCTATGGTCCTGGTTCCGTAATATATGGGAGCGATGCTTTGGGAGGTGTTATTCATTACTACACCAAAAACCCTATCATTCACAACGATAGCGTTCTTGATGTAAACGGTGTTTTAAGTTCTTCGTACACCTCAGGAAACAATGGGAAAATGGTGCATACGGATATATCTTTAGGCAAAGGAAAATGGGGAAGTTTAACTTCGGTTACCGCAAAAGATTTAGGTGATGTAACCATGGGTAAACGCCGTGTTTTTGGCAATTATCCAACTTGGGGAAAAGTATATAATCGCCGACTGTTTATCAATGGTATTGATTCAATGGTAGTCAATACAGACACCAATACACAACTAAATACAGGTTATAAACAACTCGATTTACTTCAAAAAGTTGTATTTAAGCCCAATCAAAAAGTTTCCTTTACACTAAATACGCAATATTCCAATTCTTCAAGGATAAATCGCTACGACCAACTAACCAAATACAAAAACAATCAATTCAAATATGCAGAGTGGTATTACGGACCTCAAGGACGTTTTTTATCGGCACTTACAACCACAATAAAAGACACTACTAATCGCTTTTTTGATAATGCAAATATTATCGCTTCCTTTCAGCATTTAGAAGAAAGTCGTATCACGCGTAAGTTCAAGAAAAAAAACAGAATCACTCGTGTAGAAAAAGTAAACGTAGGAGCACTAAATTTAGATTTCTCTAAATACATAGCCTATAAAATGCAGTTGTTCTATGGAGCAGAATTTACGCATAACGATGTACACTCTAAAGCCTCAAGTTTTAATATCAGTACCGAAAACCAATCGAGCACAAACACTCGTTACCCCGATGGAGGTAGCACGATGAACGCACAAGCTGTTTATGCTAAACTAGAGCAAAATTTTGACAAAATTATGTGGAGTTTTGGCAATCGCTTAACCCTAACTCAGCTCGACGCAAATTTTAAAGACACTTCGTTAATTCATCTTCCTTTCAATAATATAAAAGCAAATTCTAAAGCGTTCTCTACTAGTTTTGGTGTAGTTTATACCCCAGATAGCCGATTAAAAATACATACCAACTTAAGTTCAGGATTTCGCTCACCCAATATAGATGACTTCGGAAAAGTATTTGAAAAAAACGGATATGTTGTCGTTCCAAACAACAACCTAAAGCCCGAATTTGCTTATACAGGAGAATTTGGTTTCTCCACCTCGTTTTATCGAGATTATATCGAGCTGGACAGTACCACGACCCGTATTCATTTTGCCACGTTAAGTGTCACAGGATTTTATACATTACTAGACAATATGATAACAAAATCCAATTACCAACTCAATGGAAACGACTCTATCTTATACGAAGGCGACATGGCAAAAATACAAGCAAACGTCAATTTTGATAAAGGTGCAATTTATGGAATAACAGGAGGCGTAAACCTATCGTTCAACCGAAATTTCAAGTTAAAATCAACCATTAATTACACTGTCGGACGAATCACTTCGGTCAATCAACCAATGCCACATATACCGCCACTGTTCGGACGTACTAGTTTCCTTATTGACCAGCCGAAATGGGATTTTGAATTTTACACCATCTACAACGGATGGAAAAAAATAAACGACTTCGCTCCCAACGGAGTAGATAATGCAGACGAAGCCACCGCAGAAGGAATCCCCGCATGGTTTACGCTAAATTTACGCGGAAGTTATCAATTCTCATCACGCTTTCTATTATCAGGAGGCATACAAAACATAATGGACGTCTATTACAAAACCTTTGCATCAGGAGTAAGCGGAATGGGACGAAGTATAACCCTAAGTTTTCGGTATAATTTTTAAATTTGGGCGTTCCCATTACGGCATAAAAAAAGATGGTTAAGGAATTAAAAACAAATTATTTTAAAAACTATACCTGAAAACATGAAAAATCACGAACGAGGTCAAGTAGTTGAAAGGAGGTAATGTTTTTATCATTTCAATAACATTCTCAAAATTTTAATCCTTGTCAACAGATTGGTTAACACTTTTTTAACAACTCTCATCAAAAGAAAAAATAAAAAGGGGAATTCTTCTGTATCTTAATAGAAAATTACCTCGAGATGTTAAAAAAAGCTACATATTTATCTTTTTTCCTTTTTTTAGGGATGTTGCTGTTTTCAGGGTTTAGAACGGAAACATCAATGGTAAAATATGATTTTGCTTTTAACATAGGAGCAACGTACAATACGCAATTGGTTACCTTTTCCGTTGTAGCCACAAGAGATGGTAAAATTGTCTATAAAAGAAATATTACCGAAAGTAGTTTTATTAGACAAGTAGCCGGTTTAGAATATTCAAAAGCCAATCCGGAAAAAATTAATTACTTTGAAAAATATGAACTAACGGATTGTTTTTACAAATACGACTCTATAAGGGATTTATATGTAGATGGCTATAATTGTTTTCGGTTAACTGATTTATGGGCATTGCGTTATGGAAGAAATCCTTTGTGTGGAGGTGATTGTATTCCTGCACAAGGAATGCTGTTAAATGGTTGGGCGGGAAACAATTTTAGACCTACTTGGCCACAAATTCAAATACTGCAACAATACGGAATAATAAACATTGATGATACTTTCTATGGAGAAAATATGTTTCGTTTATTTAGCGACATGAAAGATTCCAATTGGATTTCAAGATATGTTAATGCAGGTAAATCAAACGGGCAATCAAAAACAAAAGGATAACCAATCATTTTTGAGTTTCACAATCTCATCTTAAACACCTCTACTGTATTTTAAAAAAAAGAGTACTTTTGTTCGCGTAATGAAAGAAAACTCTATCTTATCCAAAATAACACAGGCATCCAATTTATTAGGGATATTAATAGACCCTGATAAGTATCTTTCTGTATCAGAATTAGAGCAAGTCGTAAAAGATGTACAAAAAATAGCACCCGATTTTCTTTTTGTAGGAGGAAGTTTAATCAACCATAATCTTATGGATGAAATGGTTAAGCTCTTTAAAACAAGACTTTCTATTCCCGTTGTTTTATTTCCGGGTAACAACCAACAAATTAGCTCTAAGGCAGATGCAATCCTTCTTTTATCTCTTATTTCGGGAAGAAATGCAGAGCTTTTGATAGGTCAACACGTACAAAGTGCGTTTATTTTACAAAAAAGCGGTTTAGAAATTATCCCAACAGGTTATCTACTCATCGATGGCGAAAAAAAGACCTCTGTCCAATATATTAGCAATAGTCAACCCATCCCCAACGACAAAAATAATATTGCCGTTGCAACAGCTTTAGCGGGAGAACAACTAGGACTAAAACTTATTTATTTAGACGCCGGTTCAGGAGCAAACAAGGCAGTTCCTTTAGAAATGGTAAGAACAGTACAGGAACACTTACAAGTACCGATAATTGTGGGTGGAGGAATAAAAACAAAAGAACAAATCAAAGAAACATGGAAAGCAGGAGCTAATTTAGTAATCGTAGGGACTGCTTTTGAGAAAAATCCAAAGAATTTGTTTAAAAACTGACAATACTACACAGAACAAAAGCAAGGTCTGACATTATGACTTTCAAACCACCAATGGCAAACAAATTGATTAAAGCGGAGTGATACTAAAAAAGTGTAGCAATGAGTAAAAAAAATAAACAGAGAGAACAAGAAAATATAAACGAACAAGAAACAGTTGATCAAGTTCAAAATGCAGAGGCAAACACCGAAGAAAAAAATATGAATAAAAGCGAAAAAGAGAACAATAGGGAAGAAGACACTTCTTCGATAATAGAGCGTTTGGAAAGAGAAAAAAAAGAACTGAATGATAAGTTTTTGCGTCTCTATTCTGAATATGATAATTACAGAAAGAGAACAGCAAAGGAAAAAATAGAAACACATAAAAATGCAAGTATTTCTGTTATTAAAGATGTGCTTTCTATTGCAGATGATTTTGAAAGAGCTATAGAAAACAATGAAAAATCGCAGGATATAGATGCTATAAAAAAAGGCTTTATGTTAATTCACAACAAATTAGCTTCATTCTTAAAATCGAAAGGAGTGGAAGAAATAAAAGCTAAAGGAGAAAATTTTGATGTAGATAAACACGAAGCGATTACACAGGTACCTGCACCTACTGAAGAAGACAAAGGAAAAGTAATCGACGTAGTAGAAAAGGGCTACAAAATGAAGGATTCAATCGTTCGATATCCTAAAGTAATTGTAGGTAAATAAACACCGAATTAAATAAATACTAGATAGAAGATGTATAGGGATTATCCTATACGTCTTTGTTGGTTATATAACATTATGAGTAAAAGAGATTATTACGAAGTATTAGGGGTAAGTAAGTCTGCAACTACCATAGAGATAAAAAAAGCATATAGAAAATTGGCTTTAAAACACCATCCAGACAAAAACCCTGGAGATAAGGAAGCTGAGAAAAAGTTTAAAGAGGCGGCAGAAGCTTATGACGTGTTGGGAAATGATGAGAAAAGACAACGCTATGACCGCTTTGGACACGCAGGAGTAGGAGGAGATAGTGGTTTCGGCGGAGGCGGAGGTTTCGGCGGAATGAACATGGAAGATATATTCTCGCAATTCGGCGATATTTTTGGAGGGGGATTTAGTAGCTCAAGAGGAGGAAGAACTCGCCAAAGGAAAGGGACAAACCTACGAGTAAAACTAAAGCTAACACTAGAAGACATCGTAACCGGTGTTGAAAAGAAAATTAAAGTTCAAAAACTTGTCTTAGCGGATGGCGTAGAATACAACACCTGTACAACTTGTAATGGAGCAGGACAGGTAATGCGAGTAACTAACACGATACTCGGACAAATGCAAACCGCATCAACATGCCCTGCTTGCAACGGTTTAGGGCAAATTGTTACTAAAAAACCCGCAGGAGCAGATGCAAATGGAATGGTAAGAAAAGAAGTTATCATACCAATTGAAATCCCTGCAGGTGTTGAAGACGGGATGCAACTCAGTCTAAGAGGTAAAGGAAACGACGCTCCGGGGGGAGGAATACCGGGAGATTTAATCGTTGCTATCGAAGAAATTCCACACGAGAAGTTACGTAGGAATGGAAATGATTTACACTATGACTTGCACCTTAACTTTATAGACGCTACACTGGGAACAGAAGTAGAAGTGCCTCTAGTTAAAGGCAAAGCAAAAGTTAAAATTGCACCGGGAACACAAAGTGGTAAAATACTACGATTAAAAGGAAAAGGAATACCGGATCTCAACGGGTACGGAGTAGGTGATTTACTAGTAAATATCCAACTTTGGACACCACAAAACCTAAGCAAACACGAAAGAGAATTATTAGAAAAAATACGCCATAGCGACAACTTCAAACCCAACCTAAAGAAAGCAAAAAGTTTCTTTGAAAGGGTAAAAGAACATTTTAGTTAATCTCATGAAACTAGCACTATTTTTTCTCATTATTCTTTCGTTTTCTTGTAGAAAAAATCCTGAAAGTGATTCCACGGCTCAAAAAATTTGCGACTGCTATGAAAACATACACAGCATAAAAGAAACAGCCGATAATGAGGAGGAACTACAACGAGAAATAGATAAATGTAACTTACTATTTCAATCCGAATTGGAACGGTTGAAAAACAAAACAGAAGAAAAACAGCTTTTTATGAAAGCCTACAGAAATTGTCAAGAAAAATGAAAATAGCAATAGGAAGTGACCACGCAGGATTCGAATTAAAAGAAACCTTAAAAAGATATTTAAGCGAAAAAGGTTGGGAAGTTAAAGATTTTGGCTGTTATTCACCCGAAAGTATAGATTACCCCGATACAGCACACCCTTTATGTGAAAGCATAGAAAACCATGAATTTGAACTCGGCATCTTAATGTGTGGTAGCGGAAACGGAATCACTATGACCGCCAATAAACATCAGCAAATAAGAGCCGCCCTCTGCTGGACACCGGAAATAGCAACGCTGGCTCGTCAACACAATAACGCTAACGTCCTTTCAATGCCCGCAAGATTCATAACCGAAGAAACTGCAAAAGACATTGTAGATGCCTACCTAAACGCAACATTTGAAGGCGGAAGACACCAACGAAGAATTGATAAAATTCCATGGTGTAAGAACTGTTAATTCGGGCGTTTCCCTAAACACAAAAAGCACATACCCTCACTGGGTACGTACTTTTTGTGTTTAGGGTCGGGCTATCACTACTCACTCTTTTGGTTTGCATATATGCAACAAACCAAAAGGAGTTCAAACACGCCGTTCTATCCCTAACGCAGAACTGGTGAGCAGGGCAAAATCATACTTTTACATTTAAAACTTTAAGTAGGTATTCTTCATTCCATGCAGCTTTAAGCCTTTTACTAGCAATATTCTGTTTTACTGTTTTTTTATTTTTATTTTCAATGAATGAAAAATCAGAAATGACACTACAAGTTCTTGTTTCTATTCTACCATGTCCAATATCTATGTTTATATCTGTTTCAATACTTTGTGAAAATCTAAATTCCTCTTTAACTTCGTCTAAAAGTTGTTTTTGATTTTCTTTTACTGCTAATATATAATCTGCTCCATTATCAATAATTTTTTCTGCAATATTTGTTTGAGTACCCATTGCGTCAATAGTAATAATACAGTCTTTAATCATTAAGTTTTCTATTAATGTTGGAATAGCTGTTATTTCATTAGATTTTTCATTTACTCTTACTTGTCCTAAAACTAAGTTACTTTCATTTGCCCATGCACTAACCATATGTACAGGAG
>JALWSJ010000421.1 GCA_026993705.1 Flavobacteriales bacterium | reverse complement strand
CTTGTGAAGCATTGGTTTATACACGGGCAAAAAAAACGTATTCGGAGGTCGTTCAACAATCGATTCGTTGGAGTGATAAAACCAAACATTTGAAAAGTATAAGATTTGGTTTGATGGGAATTTTATTGATTTTCACAAATCTATTGATGGCTGTTGCTCTTATACGACTTTTGTGTTGTGGAAATGTTGTTGCTTTTGGTTTTTTATATACTAAATTTATGGTGGATTACCTGTTTTATTTGCAAATAAGAAAACAATTAAAGTTAAAATCATCTTTCCTCTATTTCTTCTTGTTAGATGTGCTTTATCCTTTCCATTTATTGATTATCTTCGTAGCATCTATATTTGTTACTGTGCGTTGGAAACAAAGAAAAGTGTATTAATTTTATCTCAAAACGGGTTCTTATGTTCAATTTCAATCATTACGCGTTAGGGATAGGAACGGCATCCTTTTGGGTTGTTGCACCTATGCAACCCAAAAGATATAGTGGATAGCCCGACCCTTTTTTGCGAAAGGCACGTTTAGCGAATCGATATGTGTCTTTGGCAAAAAAGGGGAACGCCCAAAATATCATTAGTAAAACAAAAAATGAAGGAAAGAGGTACTTTATATCAAGAGTCTTGGCAAAAATTAAAGAAAGATAAAATAGCAATGTTTGGTCTTTTTGTGATTTTGTTTGCCGTGCTGATTGCTGTTTTGGGTGGGAATATCCGTCCTGACCCTTCGCCTTATGCCAATGACGGGGTGAGTGCCATTGCTCGACTGCCTACGCGAAGTACGGTTAGGTTATTAAACGTTAGGAAGAATAAAGAAATTCCGAAAGCAAGTTTTTGGGATAAACTTTTTTTTGGTGGTCAGCTTCCGCAGTTTTCGCATGTGCCGGTAGAATCTTATTTTTTCAGAAACGATTCCATTGTGGTTAATCTTTTTACCTCGATGCGAAAAACATCTAAATCAAAGCCTATTCAGCAATCTTTTGAACTGGCAGATGTCGTCTATCCTATTTCAAAGAAAAAGGAACATCAACCGTATGAAGAAAACGGAAAGATTGTATTTCAGACCATTAACGGAGAGCAAAAAAAGGTGAGTAAAGAGGAATTACAGAATGAAATTGAGAAAAATAACCTTGTAGAGCGTACCTATTGGTTGGGAACGGATGTGCAGGGCAGAGATTTGTTGAGTAGAGATATGGCAGGGACAATAGTTTCTTTGTCCGTTGGGTTGATTTCGGTGATTATATCATTGATAATCGGGGTGTTATTAGGGGCGGTTTCCGGGTATTACAGAGGAACGCCCGACACCGTAATTATGTGGTTGATTAACGTTGTTTGGTCAATACCGACATTATTGCTGATTATTTCCGTTACGCTTTTGTTGGGAAAGGGATTCACAACTGTGTTTTTTGCCGTGGGGTTAACGATGTGGGTAGAATTGGCAAGGATTGTTCGAGGGCAGATTTTAAGTATTCGCGAAAAAGAGTACATAGAGGCAGGGAAAGCCTTAGGGTATAGTAATTACAGAATTATAACAAAACATATTTTTCCAAATATTATCGGTTCGGTCATTGTGATATGTGCTTCTAATTTTGCGGCGGCAATTCTTATAGAAGCGGGGTTAAGTTTCTTAGGTATCGGAGCTCAAATTCCGATGGTTTCTTGGGGTACGATGATTGAACAACACAAAAGTTTTATTACTCACGCAGACAAAGCCTTTTTAGCTTTGGTTCCGGGGTTGAGCATTATATTGTTGGTGTTTGCCTTTATGTTATTAGGCAATGGGCTACGCGATTCCTTTGATACGCAAAATGAGTAAAATAAAGGAAACTAAATACAAAAAATGGAATCATACCATTTCAATATGTAAATGGTATTACAGTTATGGAGAGTACACTAGTTCTTTGAAGGATTGTAATTAAAGATTATTTTGTTTTTTATAAAATTGTTCGTTAAGGAAGTTCTGTGTACCTTTATGCGGTGAAATTTAGTATAAATATAAATTTAAAATATAAACATTATGAAAGTTACAATTGTTGGAGCTGGTGCTGTTGGTGCTAGTTGTGCCGAGTACGTTACGATTAAAGATTTTGCTTCGGAAGTCGTTATCCTTGATATTAAAGAGGGATATGCAGAAGGTAAAGCTATGGATTTGATGCAAACGGCTTCTTTGAATGGTTTTGATACTAAAATCGTTGGAAGTACAAATGATTATAGTAAAACAGCAGGTAGTGATGTCTGTGTGATTACATCGGGGATTCCTAGAAAACCGGGGATGACGAGAGAGGAATTGATAGGAATCAACGCAGGAATTGTTAAAACGGTTTCGGCTAATTTGATTGAACATTCTCCGAATACTATTTTTATTGTTGTTTCTAATCCTATGGATACAATGACTTATTTAGTGCATAAAACTACGGGGCTTCCTAAAAATAGAATTATTGGAATGGGAGGAGCTTTGGATAGTGCTCGTTTTAAATATCGTTTGGCTGAAGCCTTAGAGTGTCCTATTTCTGATGTGAACGGAATGGTTATCGGAGGGCACTCTGATAAAGGAATGGTCCCGTTAACAGCTAAAGCTGTGAGAAATGGAGTTCCAGTAACGGAATTTTTATCTGAAGAACGACTAGAGCAAGTGGCTGCAGATACTAAAGTAGGTGGTGCAACTCTAACAGGTTTGTTAGGTACTTCTGCTTGGTATGCTCCGGGAGCTGCTGTATCTGAATTGGTAAAAGCTATCGCTTTAGATTCTAAAAAAATGTTTCCTTGTTCTACTTTGTTGGAAGGAGAGTATGATTTGAACGACCTTTGTATTGGTGTACCCGTACTTTTAGGTAAAAACGGTATCGAAAAAATAGTAGAAATTAGTCTTTCGGATGCTGAAAAATCTAAAATGCAAGAAAGTGCCGAAGGTGTTAAGAAAACAAACGGATTGCTTGAATTTTAATTAGAGTTTATTTTTTTTATATCTTTAAAGGCGGTTACCGGTGGTAATCGTCTTTTTTGTCTTTGAATACAAAGAAGGGGAACTATATGATAAATTATGAACGAAGATTACCTACATTACATTTGGAATTTTCAGCTTTTTCCTTCTCCTTTTTTGATAACGACCGAAGGAGAGAAGGTACAGGTATTGAAAAAAGGTTTTTCCAATTCAAATTCCGGAGCGGACTTTTTGGAGGCTTCTGTTCTTATTGGTGATGAAAAATGGTTTGGAAACGTAGAAATACACGTCAACTCTTCCGACTGGAATAAACATAAACACCAATTTGATGAGGCGTATAATAGTGTTATTCTTCATGTTGTTTATGAGAATGATATTCCGATAAGCAACCAAAATGGAGAGAAAATACCAACAGTAGAATTGAAGAAACTGATAAATAAAAAACATTTTGAAAAATACAAGTTGTTTCTTTCTAACGGGTTAACCGTACCTTGTCAAAACCATTTACAAAACATTGATGATTTTATTATAAATAGCACATTGGAACGTTTGGCGGTTGCTCGGCTGGAGCGAAAAACCGCTGTTGTTTTTGCTTCGTTGAAGAAATTTAAAGGAGATTGGGAACAGACGTTTATTTCTTTGTTGATGCAGTATTTCGGTATGAAGGTAAATGCAGAAGCAATGAAAGACTTGTCAAAGTATTTGCCTTATTCCATTTTGCGAAAGGAACGGAGCAATTTACTAAGTATGGAAGCGTTGATTTTTGGTCAAGCGGGGCTTTTGTCTGATGTTCGTCAAGAGGATGAATATTATGAGAGTTTGAGAAGAGAATATCTTTATTTAAAACAAAAGTATAAATTACAAAATTTATCCAAAACGGTTTGGAAATTTTCAAAATTAAGACCACCTAATTTTCCGACGCTTCGTTTGGCTCAATTGTCGGTTCTCTTTTATTCGTATCAACATTTCTTCTCGTTGATTAGGGAGTTTACTCCAATTGAGGAATACAGAGAAATATTTAGTATTACGGCTTCTGATTATTGGAATACGCATTACACTTTTGAGAAAAAGTCGGAAAAAGTGAAGTGTAAAGTCGGAACAACATTGATTGATAACTTGTTGATTAATGTTGTTGTTCCGTTAAGTTTTGCGTATGGAAAACAGATAGAGGATTTTAGATATTGTGATTATGCTTTAAAGATTCTCTCTGAATTGCCTTACGAGAACAATAATATCATTCGCCTTTGGAAAGGATTGGGAGTGTCTGTTGCCAATGCACAAAAATCACAGGGAGCTATTGAACTTTATACGAATTATTGTACGCCTAAAAAGTGCTTATTATGCATGATTGGCATTAAGGTCTTGAGATAGTTCTTTTCATTTTAGAAAAAAGGATTGTGCTTCTTTTCAAAGCCTACGGTAGTTGATGGCCCATGACCGCAATAAACAGTGTAATCTTCGGGAAGTGTAAATATTTTATGGGTGATACTATCCAAAAGTTGTTGGTGGTTTCCTCTGGGCAAATCGGTTCTGCCTATGCTTCCCATAAATAGGCAATCGCCGTTAACGATGAATCTTTCCTCATGTGCGATAAAGGCTATATGACCCGGTGCATGTCCGGGAACGAAAATTACATCAAGAGATGAATTTCCGAAGGTAATTTTATCACCTTCTTTTACAAAAGAATCGGGCATCAGAGATTTATCGACGTTGGGTATTCCGTATGCAGTACATACCTCTTCCAACATAAGTAGCGTTTGTAAGTCTTCTTTGTGTATAGTCAGTCCTACATTAAAAGTTTCCATGATAAATTTGTTTCCAAAAACATGATCCAAATGACTGTGAGTGCTGATTATACCTTTTACTCTTAATTCCTTTTCTTCGATTAACTGTTTGAAGGCTTGTTTCTCTGCCGGAGTATAACACCCCGCATCGATGATTAAGGCTTCCTTGGTTTCGTCGTAAACTAAAAAAGTGTTTTCTTGAAAGGGGTTAAAGGTATGTTGTTCTATGGTAATCATTTGGTGTTACTTTTTTTGTAGGTGCAAAGGTATGAGAAAAACATTTTTCACAGTCGGGCTATATAAAATTATTTTTATCGTCTAAGAAATCTAAATACCATTTTCTCTGCACTTATTTTATTCCGTGTTAGGGATAGGAGCGACATCCTTTTGGTTTGTTTGCTTTATGCAAACCAAAAGATATAGCGGATAGCCCGACCCTATTTTTCTACAACAACGTTAAGCGATAGCGGTATGTTGTTGTAGAAAAATAGGGAAACGCCCAAATAATTCAAGCCAAAAAATATTGTATCTAAAATCAAATTCATAAAAAATCCTTTACATTTGTTGGTATAACTAAAATTCCTCATTTTGAAAATAAACCATAAAATAGCAAGAGAGTTTGGTAGCTTAGAATTGCTGGCTAAACAAGCTGTAGAAGGCTTTATTACCGGTTTGCACAAAAGCCCATACCATGGTTTTAGTGTTGAATTTGCCGAACATCGAATTTACAACAAAGGAGAATCAACCAAACATATTGATTGGAAATTGTACGGAAGAACAGAGCGTTTATACGTAAAACGATACGAAGAGGAAACCAACTTGAGGTGTCAAATCGTTATTGACACGTCTTCGTCGATGTATTTTCCGGCACAAAGATACAACAAAATAGAATTTTCGATTGATGCTGCTGCCGCTATTATTTATATGCTCAGAAAACAGAGGGATGCCGTTGGACTTTCGCTTTTTGACGAACAAACACATTTGCATACGCCTGCCAAATCAAGTGCTACACATCAACGGTTTTTATTTAACGAACTGGAAAAAAAATGGCACAATTACGATAAAAATCAAATCAAAACGACAAACCTGACCGACACACTGCATCAAGTAGCCGAACTCACCCACAAGCGTTCGCTAATTGTGTTGTTTACAGATGTTTTTGACACTCAACATAACAGCGACGAGCTTTTTACCGCTCTTCAGCACCTTAAATACAGAAAACACGAAGTAATTATTTTTCAAACCGTAGATAAGGATAAAGAAGAACTACTCAACTACGATAATTCGCCCTACACTTTTGTCGATATGGAAAGTGGAGAAAGTATAAAACTCAACCCTTATCAAGTAAAGGATGAGTACCGACAATTATTTGAGAAAAAACAACAGGAAATTAAGCTGAAATGTGCCCAATATCACATAGACTATACCTTTGTGGATATTAACGAAGGCTTCGATGCGGTTCTGCTGAAATACCTGATGAAACGAAAAAAAATGAATTAGCCTTGTCTTTCTATCATACTATTTGAACGTTTAAATAGTATTAGTGCTTAATAAACCATTTCTTCCAAAACGGTTCGGATGACTTATTTTTCTTCATTCGTTTAGCCTGCTTTTTACTTTTTTTCATCCTTTTCCGCGTTTCTTTGCTTTGGATTTTCATATGATGTTTAATCAGTTCTTTTTCAGCCTTTTTCTCGTTCTTTTCCCGTTCTTTTTTCTTCTTTTCGTGAAATTTATTACGCGGTTCTTTTGAAGGAGCTTCTTGACTAAAAGCCATATTGCTCGATACTACTACAGCGAGAAGCACTATTATTTTTATAAAAATGCTATTCATATATAATTCGGGTTCAAGGATTACTTTCCTGTAAAATTAGTAAAATTCTTCGATAAGGTTTTGGGCGTTCCCCGAATAATATAGATAATAAATTGGTTTCATCATGATTTATAGAAAAAATATTGTTTTTTCATACTTAATCTGTCAGGTTTTTTGAGTATAATCAACCAATTAAATATGAAAAGCAAAAAAATAAAATTTAAAAATTTATTAGGTCACGAACTAGCGGCAAAAATAGAATTTCCTGACGATGAAATCAGAGGGTATGCTTTGTTTGCTCATTGTTTTACATGTAATAAAAATCTAACTGCTGTTAGAAACATAGGAAAAGCTTTGACTAATAACGGGATAGCTGTACTGCGGTTTGATTTTACCGGACTGGGTGAAAGTGAAGGTGACTTTGAGCATACAAATTTCTCTTCAAATGTTGATGATTTAATAGCTGCCGCTAATTTTTTAGAAACGAATTATTCTTCTCCTGATATACTGGTGGGGCATTCATTAGGAGGTGCAGCGGTGGTTTTTGCAGCGAGTCAAATAGAAAGTGTAAAGGCTGTTGCTACCATAGGAGCTCCGTCCAACCCTAAGCATGTGTCCCATTTATTTAAATCGGGAATGGATGCAATAAATGAGACAGGTGAAGCTGTACTAATGATTGGAGGAAGAGAGTTTAAAATAAAAAAACAATTCTTGGAAGATATCAACGAGAAAAATATGGAGGACACATTAAAAAAATTAGGTAAAGCCTTATTAGTATTACATTCTCCACAGGATATGACTGTAGGAATCGAGAATGCTGCACAAATTTATCAATCGGCATGGCATCCCAAAAGTTTTATTTCATTAGATGGTGCAGACCACTTGTTAACGAACAAGGCAGATTCTATATATGTTGGAGAAATGGTTGCAAATTGGAGTACACGTTATCTTGGATAATGTACTAAGTTAGTAAGAATAGGCTTGTTATAAAGCTCTGTTTTACATAGTTTTGATACTCTTCTATACAGCTAAGGCTTGTTTATGTTTCTCAAAATTGTGCAAGACTAATATTGTTGCTTTTTGTAATGAAATTATTTGTGGATACAAGGTAATACTAAAAATATTTGTTTTGCGTATTGAAATGCTAAAGAGAAAGATAAGTTGTATCTTTGCGGATAATATTTTATTAAATATTAATACATAATATAATGAATGTAAGAAGATTTTTTATTTCTATAAGTATTTTTGTCTTAGGAGGGATTGGAGCAATTGCAATAGCGTGGCCTCCTATTTTATGGACATTGACATTGGTAATTCCTATAATAATAATGGCAATTTTTGATATGGTGCAGACGAAACACACTATTAGAAGGAATTTTCCTTTAGTAGGTCGTTTTCGCTATATGTTAGAGTCCATTCGTCCTGAACTTATGCAATATTTTGTAGAAACAGATACAGAGGGGAGACCTATTAATCGTTTATTTCGTTCGTTAATTTATCAAAGAGCAAAAGATGTTAACGATACAATGCCGTTTGGAACGCAAAAGGATGTTTATAAGGTAGGATATGAATGGATGGGGCATTCTATCTATGCTACGCCGCAAGCTAAAATAAATCACGACCCTCGCATAACTGTTGGTGGGAAAGATTGTGAACAGCCTTATTCGGCAAGTATTCTTAATATTTCAGCTATGAGTTTTGGAGCCTTAAGTTATAGAGCGGTTTTGGCGATGAATGGAGGAGCAAAAAAAGGTGGTTTTGCACACAATACAGGGGAAGGAAGTGTAAGCCCTTATCATCTTAAACCCGGTGGAGATTTAGTTTGGCAAATAGGTACAGGATATTTTGGATGTAGAACTCCGGAGGGTAATTTCTGCCCCGATACATTTAAGGCTATGGCTACTCGTGATAACGTAAAAATGATAGAAATTAAACTTTCACAAGGAGCAAAACCCGGGCATGGAGGAATTTTACCGGCTATAAAAAATACAGAAGAAATAGCCAAGATTAGACACGTCAAACCACACACCGATGTGATTTCTCCACCAAGCCACTCGGCTTTTGATTCTCCGGAAGGGTTAATGAAATTTATAGCTCAGTTAAGAGAATTATCGGGAGGAAAACCGGTTGGGTTTAAAATATGTATTGGAAAAAAAGAAGAATTTGAAGACATTTGTAAAGCGATGATTTCTACGGGGATTTCTCCGGATTTTATTACCGTTGATGGAGGCGAAGGAGGAACAGGAGCTGCCCCTGTTGAATTTTCTAATTCAATAGGCATGCCACTAAGAGACGCTTTAGTTTTTGTAGTAGATACACTACGAGGTTATGGTCTAAAGAAAGACATAAGAGTAATTGCATCGGGTAAAATATTGACCGGATTTCATATAGCTAGAGCTTTGGCGTTGGGTGCAGATATGGTGAATAGTGCCAGAGCAATGATGATGGCAACAGGATGTATTCAAGCCTTGCAATGCAATACAAATACTTGTCCTGTTGGTGTAGCTACACAAAACAAACATCTGATACGTGGATTAGATGTTGAAGACAAAACACAAAGAGTCTATAATTTTCATAAAGAAACCGTTAAAAGTTTTGTGGAATTGTTAGCCGCAACAGGAGTGGAATCGCCAAAAGATTTGAAAAGAAAACATATAAATAGAAGAGTCAGCATGAAAGAGATCCTTACTTATGAGGATATGTTCCCCGAAGTAGAAGAAGGGAGTTTACTTTCTTACCAAGACTAAATAGAACATAAACACTGGCAGGAATTTATATCCATATCCCTTTTTGTAAAAAAGCGTGTCATTATTGCGACTTTCATTTTTCAACATCTCTACGCTTTAAGGAGGAGTTGCTGAACGCGATGATAGTTGAACTAAATAGACAGAAAGACTACCTTCAAAATCAATCTGTTGAAACTATTTATTTTGGAGGAGGAACTCCCAGTTTGTTGACCCGAGAGGAGTTGCTCGAAATAGTCAATACGATTCGCGAAAATTATTCACTATCCTCAGAAATAGAATTTACGCTCGAAGCCAATCCGGATGATTTGAGCATAGAAAAATTACATCAACTAAAAGAAATAGGAGTAAACCGATTGAGTATAGGAGTTCAATCTTTTTTTGATGAACATTTAAGATGGATGAACCGCACTCACACAGCCTATGATAGTGTAGAATGTGTTAAGAATGCTCAAGAAGTAGGATTTGAAAACATTACCATAGATTTAATTTACGGATTACCAAACCTAAGTAAAAAACAATGGCTCAGCAATATTCAACAAGCGTTGAATTTGAATGTTCCTCATATTTCGGCATATAATTTAACCGTCGAGAAAAAAACCGCTTTGGCTCACTTTATAAAAACCGGAAAAATCACCCCGCCAAACGACGAAACAGGAGCGTTGCATTTTGAGATGTTAACAAAAAAACTTGAAAAGAATAATTTTCAGCAATATGAAACTTCCAATTTCGCAAAAAACGGTAAAATATCCAAGCACAACTCTTCCTATTGGCAAGGTAAACATTATCTGGGAATAGGACCATCGGCTCACTCGTTTAACGGAAATTCACGCCAATGGAATATCGCTAATAACAAGAAATACATTACAGCAATAGAAAGTCAAACACTTTGGTTCGAAACCGAAGCCCTGTCAAACGAAGACAAAGTAAATGAGCACTTACTAATTGGATTACGAACCGTTTGGGGGTGTGATATAAACTATATTGTTTCGTTATTAACACCAAAGCAAAACAAAAGATTTGTCGGAGAACTCTCACAACAAGCCCAAAATGGAATGATTCAACAAAACGGAGATCGATTGACATTAACACCGAAAGGAAAACTCTTTGCCGACCGAATAGCAGCCGACTTATTTATTACCGAATAGGAGCTTGTTTTGGGCGTTCCCCCAATTTTCAAAAACAACATTTCGCTCAGGCGAAACGATGTTTTTGAAAATTGGGGTCAGGCTATCACTACTCGCTTTTTTTGCTTGCAAACAGCAAGCAAGCAAAAAAGAGCTCAAACACGCCGTTCTATCCCTAACGCAAGTTGAATGAGTGCTTAAAAAGTGAGTTTTAGTTGCTTTAGATGATGAAAAAATTCTTCGCATAGCCGAGCTATGGAAATAATTTTTAAAGAAATATAAAGGAAATAAAAGCACTTTATAGTGCTCATTATACTTGTTTTAGAGATTCCAACTAACGTAAAAATACAACATTGAAAATCAATGAATTATGAAATTACCTAAATTTTTACGTTAGCTCAAAAAAAACTCAACTGTTTTTCACAGTCGCTTAATCCAACTAACGTAAAAATATCGCAC
>JALWSJ010000420.1 GCA_026993705.1 Flavobacteriales bacterium | reverse complement strand
GCTATCGGTATTCTTTTTTTGCCGGGCGTTGTCGGTATCTATTTGTTTCCACAAAACTTTGGAGGATTTAACCTCAAAATATTAGCCGAAAACTATCTGATAATCGGTTTATCCGGTGCTTTTATTTTTCGTGTCTTACAGAGCCTTTTACAAAGCTTTGAGTTAAAAATTTCGTGGTTTTATATTTTTTTGTACCTTTGCACCCTTGAAATTCTACCCTTATGTATTGGTTATCAACTAATAATTGGTTGACAAACCTTGAAAATAAGGCATTTCAAGGCAGAACAAAAAAAGAAAAATACTATGCCTATTCAATCGATTTTAGTTTCACAACCCCAACCCGCTAATGGGAAAAACCCTTTTGAAGCCCTAGCTAAAAAACAAAATTTAAAAATTGATTTTAGACCTTTTATACACGTAGAAGGTATACCGGAGCAAGAATTTAGAAAAAGTAGAATATTACTTTCGGATTACACGGGAGTTATTATGACTTCAAGAAATGCTGTTGACCATTATTTTAGATTAGCTAAAGAAACTCGATTTAAAGTACCGGATGATATGAAGTACTTCTGCATATCTGAAGCTGTTGCATATTACTTGCAAAACTATATCGTTTACAGAAAAAGAAAGATTTTTGTCGGAAAACAAAGAATTACCGATTTAATACCTGTCTTAAAAAGACAAAAAAGTGAGAAATTTATCGTGCCTGCATCTGATATTCAACGCCCGATTATACCTCAAGAATTGGAAAAAGCAAAATTGGACTTCACAAACGCAGTGATGTTTAGAACCGTTTGTAGTGATTTGTCGGATTTAGAAGATGTAAAATACGATATGTTAGTTTTTTACAGCCCATCGGGCATAGAATCGTTATTCAAAAACTTTCCAGATTTTGAACAAGGAACAACTAAAATAGCTGTTTTCGGACCTACAACTCAAAAGGCAGTAGAGGAAGCAGGTCTTAGAATTGATGTGAGAGCACCTCAACCGGGTACACCTTCGATGACTATGGCTATTGAAAAATATATTAAGGAGAATAAGTAAAATATATTCATTCAAGCATTGCTCGCTTTTTGCAATTTTCAAGGTTCTGTACGTGGTGTATTACGATTTCTCCAATCGATATAATTGCTTAGTGCTACCACTCCTAAAACGACCAACACTAGTATTTTACTGTAAAGTATATCCATTTTGAACTTAATTTTCAATGTAAATTTAAGGTGTTTTTCCCTTGCTAAATTAGTTTTGTGATGAATGACACTAATTTTGTTGCGAACGACATTTTGCGTTAGGGATAGAACGGCGTGTTTGAACTCCTTTTTGCCCTCCTCCTTTTGAGGGCAAAAAGAGTGAGTAGTGATAGCCCGACCCTCTTTTTCTACAACAATATCGCTTTCGCTTAATATTGTTGTAGAAAAAGAGGGGAACGCCCCAAACAACATTATTAGAATTAATCCGTTTGACTTAAAACATATTTAATCATTCAATTATGAAAACGCTTTATTTATTCTTGTTTGTTTTACCGCTTCTAAGTTGGGGACAAGAATCTTCAAAAAACTTATCAGAAGTTAAACTATACACCAATTATAACGCTTTTTCAACTCCTACTATAGAAATCGATACTAACGGAGTGCTCATCAATAAAACATACAAAAACTCTAATGGACTTTGGTTTTCTCCGGCCTTGACTTTTTCGCTGAAAAATAAAGACTTTATAGAAATTGAACTTTCGCGATTGAACTTTTCTAAAAATAAGATAAAGAGTACTGTTACAAACGATACCACAGGCAAGACTTATTCGGTATATGGAAATACAGAACTTGATTTTTCATTGCATATTCGTACGGAATATCAACTGGTTTTGTTCAAAAATAAAGATTGGCTAAAATTTTCAGCCATTACCGGAATTTCTTTAACACCTTATGTGAATCGCACGATTATTCAACCCATTGTAAGTAACTCCTTCAGGCAATCACAGACTAACGTCGGTGCATCTGTCGCACTTATTCCCAGATTGAAATACAAACTCAATGAAAAATGGTTTATTGATCTTAACATACCTGTAATAATCGGCATCTTTGATAACCATTCCAAAAGAACCGAAAACCCCACTACACCAATCAATCATCGAAGAAAAACAACGGCAACTTTTTCTTCTCCTTTTGAGTCAAGCTTTAGACTTGGGATAGGGATATTTATATAGCCACAAAAATAACCAACTATCTATTTGTTAGCTTATTATAAAAACTAAAAAGAATTTAACTATTTGATAATCCTTTAATGTTTGAGAATTAAGAAAATTACAATACATTTGTTTTCCGAATTAAGAACAAAAGGAAACGCCCTATATCCTTTATTGAATTGAAAAGTGAAAAGAAATAATCCATTTATAGTTACAATTGTACTGACTTTTATTCTTTCCAATGTTTTGGGACAAGGGTTCGGAAGTTCTACGGCTTGGAAAACCAAACGAGTGGAATTAACCGGAGGAATTGGTGCGTCTAACTTTTTAGGGGATTTAGGAGGAAGAGACAGAATTGGTTCAGATTTTATTTGGGATTTGGAATTGGTCAAGACCCGTTACGTCGCTCATATTTCTTATCAGTATTATTTGGCTCGACGAATCGCCATTCGACCTTCTTTTTTCTTTGGCAGAATATCGGGGGATGATGCACTCACCAACGAATATTTCAGGCATCATCGAAACCTGAATTTCGTATCGAATCTATATGAATTTAGTTTTGCCGGAGAATACCAATT
>JALWSJ010000419.1 GCA_026993705.1 Flavobacteriales bacterium | reverse complement strand
CTAATATTCCGTTTTCAGATTGAAATTCTACTTCGATTCCTTCGGGAATATAATTAGCTACCAAGGTGGGAATTCCTATGCCTAAGTTTACGTACCAACCGTCTTGTAGTTCTTGTGCTATGCGTTGTGCTATTTGTTCTTTTGTTAACATTTCGTATGCTTTTTACCATTTAAACATTGAAAAGAACCTTATAAAGCGTTTTTATTCTCTTTATCCATCTTCATAAAATATTTCCATAGCTACGGCTATGCAAAGATTTTATTCATCGTCTAAGAAAACTAAAACTCACTTTCTTTCGGCTCTTTTTAATAATCAAATGCTTTTAATCCTTTCTTATGGTTTTCTTTTCAATTCTTTTTTCGTAATCTTTTCCTTGGAAAATTCGTTGTACGAATATGCCCGGTGTATGTATTTCGTTAGGGTCTAGTTCTCCTGCGGGTACTAACTCTTCTACTTCTGCAATGGTGATTTTTCCTGCCATTGCCATAAGTGGATTGAAATTTCTTGCGGTTGCTTTATAGATTAAGTTTCCTTCTGTGTCTCCTTTCCATGCTTTTACGATGGCGAAATCGGCTGTTAAGGCTGTTTCTAAAATGTGTGGTTTGCCGTTAAATTCTCGTACTTCTTTACCTTCTGCTACTTCTGTTCCGTAGCCTGCCGGTGTAAAGAAAGCGGGGATTCCTGCTCCTCCTGCTCGGCATCGTTCTGCTAAACTTCCTTGCGGGATTAAATCTACTTCCAGTTCTCCGCTTAACATCTGGCGTTCGAACTCATCGTTTTCTCCCACGTATGAAGAAACCATTTTTTTGATTTGATGTTTTTGTAATAATAAGCCTAGACCGAAATCGTCCACTCCGGCATTGTTGGAGATGCAAGTCAGATTGGTAACTTCTTTATCAACCAGTTCCGCTATACTGTTTTCCGGAATACCGCATAGCCCGAACCCTCCGAGCATAACGGTCATTCCGTCTTGAATGTCTTTACACGCTTCGTGAGCGTCTTTTACAACCTTGTTCATAATATATTTGTCTTTTTTACTCCCTAAAGATAGCTTTTTTCTTGAAATTTAGTTTGTTATTCCTAAAAAAAGAAAAGGTGTACTAATGATAGTACACCTCTTTTATTTAACACTATGAAAACAGAATTATAAACCAAAACCAACGTATCCTTTCATTCCGTTTGGATAAACTCCTTCAACTAAAACGCCTCCTTTTTTGTTTTTGAAAAATTCGACTACTTCTTTCGGTGTATAAACCGGCTTTTTGTTTAAGTGTGTTATTACAAAGCCTTCGGTGATTCCCGCACTTCGTAATTTTCCTGCTTGCAATTTGTCTATTTTTACACCGTTTTTGATTCTCAGGGCTCTTAATTCTTGGTTGTTTAAAGGTTTGAAGTCTGCACCTAAAATACTGAATTTGTTTAGTTCTTCTTTGCTTACTAAATTTGTTTTTCCTTCGCGGTTTCTGAGTTTAACGGTGATTATTTTTTCTTCTCCGTCTCTTCGTATTGTTAGGTTTACTTTATCACCGGGTCTGAATTTTCCGATTTGTTCTTGTAGTTGGGGAACGTCATTTACCTCAACATTTCCTACTTTTAGAATAACATCTTCTACTTCTATTCCTGCTTCTTGAGCAGCTCCACCATCGGCTAAAGCACTTACCAACACTCCTTTTAAATCTTTTAGTCCAAGTTCGTCAGCAATTTGTTGATTAACATCTGCTATTCCTACACCTATATATGCTCTTTGAACGACTCCGTAGGCTAACAAATCTTCGGTAACTTTTCGTGCGATGTTGGAAGGGACGGCAAATGAGTATCCTGAATATGAACCTGTTTTTGAAGCGATTGCGGTATTGATACCGACTAATTCTCCGTTTGTATTTACCAAAGCTCCCCCACTGTTCCCGGGGTTGACCGCGGCATCGGTTTGTATAAAGGATTCTAAAGGAAATACATCTTTACTTCTTTTTAGTAGGTTGATATTTCTTGCTTTGGCACTCACAATCCCCGCTGTAACCGTTGAGGTTAAATCAAAAGGATTTCCGACAGCCAAAACCCATTCGCCGACTTTGACGTTATCAGAATTGGCAAATTCTGAGTATGGTAAATCATCTTCGTCGATTTTTATTAAGGCTAAATCGGTACCGGGGTCGGTTCCTATGATTGTAGCGTCATAGACGTGTCCATCATTTGTGGAAACGCTTACTTTGTCAGCTCCTTTTATAACGTGATTATTGGTTACGATATATCCATCGGCTGAAATGATAACTCCTGAACCTGTTGCAACCATTGGACGTACACCTCTGCTTCCATGTGCTCCCCAAAAATAGTCGAGATAAGGGTCTCTTGTGTATTTTTGGTTGTGTATAGATTTAATATGTACTACGGAATTGACTGTTTTTTCTGCGGCATAAGTAAAGTCTTTTGTGTTTACGGGGGTTAATCCTCCGTTGTAAGCTACTTGAATCGGTTTTATTGAGGGTTGGGTAACGACTTCTTTTTGTATCTCTATTACTTTTTCTTTAGGAGAGCTGAAATAGAAAAACATTCCAAAACTTAATGCTCCTCCAACTGCTCCCGCTACTATTGTTTTTACTGTTTTCATAATTATATTTTTTGTGTTTTTCTTTCTTAGAACGGGTGTTAAGGTGTTAAGTTACATATAGTTGTGTTAAAAAAAGTTAAACACAAAGTGATTAATGCTTGTTTGTTTTGGGTTGAAGTTTTTAGGGGACATTATTTCAATAAAAAGGGAGGCTTTTATTGGTTTTTCTTGTAGATTTGCCGGCTGATGCTTTTTTGATGAAAAAGTAGTAGTGGTAATTGAATTTGATTACTACTACTACTTTTTCAATTTCCACGCGTTAGGGATTTGTATCCCTAACACAGTTAATCTAAGCACAATAAAATGTTTTTAGTATCTTTATACTTCTTCATATTTTATTTCCATAGCTGGTGCTATGCAAAGAAAATATTCATCGTCTAAGGATATTAAATTCCATTTTCTTTGCACTTATCTCAACTGCGTTAGGGATAGAACGGCGTGTTTGAACTCCTTTTGGTTTGTTGCATATATGCAAACCAAAAGAGTGAGTAGTGATAGCCCGACTATTACGGTCGTTAAAAAGTGGTGTAGTATAACGAAACCACTTTTTTATGCCGTAAAGGGAACGCCCAAATGATAAACATTATATAATATAGAGTTAAAGAGAAATAATTTTTAATACATAATTTTGATATGAGACCATTTTGGAGAACTTTTTTTGCTGCTTCGTTAGCTATTTTTGTAATTGGCGGATTTTTAACTTTTATTTTTATTGGTAGTTTGGCTGCTATTTTGTCTAATCCTTTTGATTTGAAAGAAGGAGGAGAACGTGTTGAGTCTAATTTTGATAGGCAAAACAAGGTATTGCACATACGTTTTAAAAACCCTTTGAGTGAGCGGTCTTTTTCAGAATTTGATAAACAAGCCTTTGAAATTAATAAGGGGTTTGGATTGAGAGAGATTAAAATCGGATTGGATAAAGCTAAGAACGATAAACGTATTAAAGGGATTCTAATCAATGCTTCTACTATGCCCGCAGGAATGGCTACGACTGAAGAAATCAGAATGGCTATTGAGGAGTTTAAGAAAGAGTCGGGGAAATTTGTTATTGCATACAGTGAAACATATTCACAAAAGGCATATTATCTTTCTACAGTAGCGGACAAAATTTATCTTTACCCGGAGGGTATGTTGGAATTTCAGGGATTGAGCGTTGAGTATTTATTTTTTAAAAAGGCAATTGATAAATTGGAATTGGATGTTCAAGTAATTAGAGGAAGCAACAATAAATTTAAAAGTGCGGTTGAGCCTTTTATGTATGACCATATGAGTGAGGCTAACAGAGAGCAAACAATGACGTACTTAAATGCTCTTTGGGGACAGATGCTTTCTGAAATTAACAGAACGCGAGGTTTGTCTATTGATGAAATGAATACGATTGCGGATTCTCTTTATGTTCGTTCGGCTGAGACGGCTAAAGAATATGGTTTGGTTGATGATTTGATTTATGAAGACCAACTTACAGAAGAATTGAAAGAGTTGGCAAATGTTCAGCTTGGGAAAGATTTGAAATTGGAGAATTTTCAAAAATATTGTACAAAGGCAACAAGGAGATTTGATAAACAGAATATAAAAGAAAATATTGCAGTGGTTTATGCTGTTGGCGGAATTGAAAGTGGAAAAGGAAATGCTGTTACCATTGGTTCGGAAACAATTGCTAAAGCTATTCGTGATGCTAGAAATAACATATATATTAAGGCTTTGGTATTGCGAGTAAATTCTCCGGGCGGTAGTGCCTTGGCTTCGGATGTGATTTGGCGTGAAATGGTACTAACTAAAGAAGTGATGCCTGTGATTGTTTCGATGGGAGATGTTGCTGCATCGGGTGGGTATTATATTTCTTGTCCTGCTGATAAAATATTTGCTTTGCCGAATACGATTACGGGATCTATTGGAGTTTTTGGTGTGTTACCGAATGTTTCTAAGCCATTGGAAAATAAATTGGGAATAACCGTTGACAGAGCTTATACAAATAGACCTTCGTTGATGACCATTACTAGAAAATTGACACCTGAGGAATATAAAATTATTCAAGAAGGTGTTGATGATATTTATATGGATTTTAAAACCAAGGTAGCAGAGGGAAGACCAATGTTGGATGTTGCGGGTGTTGACAGTATTGGGCAAGGGCGTGTATGGGCAGGAACAGATGCGATAAAAATAGGTTTGGTAGATGAATTGGGGGGAATTGATGCAGCTATTGATTATGCTGCTGAAGTTGCCGGTGTCGATGATGTTCATATTGAGGCTTATCCTAAGAGTAAAGTGCCTAAGATTTTTGAGATATTGGAACAAATAGAAGAAAATGAAGAAGATGCATCTGCATTGACTCGTTCTCCTATCGCTCAAAAAATTACAGAGTTTACAAATGCAGTGAAAAAAGCGGCTTCGGTACAAGGATATCAAGCGAGACTACCTTATGAAATAATAATTAAACCTTAAATAAAAAATTATGACAAATTATAACCAGCCGGAGTTTGATGCGGCAAAACTTAAAAAAATTGTAATTCCAATTATCATTGGGATTGTTGCTCTTATTTTTATTTCCAAGAGTTCTATTACTATCAAAGCCGGTGAAGCCGGTGTGTTGTTTAGAACTTTTTCCGGGGGTGTAGAGACGGATAGAACTTACGAGGAGGGGTTTCATATCATTGCTCCTTGGAATAAGATGGTGGTTTATCCAACCCGCCAACAGGAGATTATGGAAAAAATGGGGGTGCTTTCTTCAAATGGATTGGATATAAATGTAGAGATTTCAATGTGGTTCCAATTGGATAGAGCAAATCTTCCTCTTTTGCACAAGGAAAAGGGGAGAGGTTATATAGAACAAATTGTGAAACCTGCTATTCGTTCAGCAACCAGAAGTGTTATTGGGAGATATACACCAGAAGAAATTTATTCTTCTAAAAGGGATGTTATACAATCGGAAATTTATGATGAAACCAAAACAATTTTAACTCCTCAATATGTAGTTACAAATGCAGTGTTGGTTCGTGATATCACCCTTCCTCCTACGATTAAAAATGCTATTGAAAATAAACTAAAACAAGAACAGGAATCTTTGGAATACAAGTTTAAACTACAAAAAGAACAGAAAGAAGCTCAAAGAATTAAGATTGCTGCCGAGGGAAAAGCTGAAGCTAACCGAATTTTGAATGCTTCTTTAACTCCGAATATTCTAAAAGAAAAAGGTATTGAAGCTACGCTTAAATTATCTGAATCTCCGAATACCAAAGTGGTAGTTGTGGGAAATAAAGATGGGATGCCTTTGATTTTGGGAGATTAGTAGTAATACCATTTAAATGGTGTTAGATAAGAGTCTATAAAAAAAGCCGTTAATTATTTAGTTAACGGCTTTTTTTATTGGATATTATTTAGGTTATATTACTTAAATTTTACCAAAGCAAATCTTCGTTTTTTGATTTTTCTAGTGTACAATAATAACTCTTTCTCATTTATTTGCTCAGAAAGTTTAGGTACCGGGTAAGTACTTTCATCGCTAACATTGATTAAAATGTCCTTTTTATAATCTCCGTTACTTTCTACGGTTGCGATAATGGTTAATTTAGCTTTTTTGTCATTTCTTGACATGTTCTTGCGTTCTTCTTTCTCAAAATAATATTTAGCTCTTTCATTGTAAATTAAATGCAATCTGTTGTCGTCCACATGAAGAACATAAGAGGAGTAATAACCATCATCGTTGACGCTATACTGGTACTTATCTATTTTTGTTGCCCATTCTATTTCTCCTTTTGGACTAATGTTTACCACTATTATGTCATTGTAGTAGTAGTGGTAATAGGTGTACGTTGTCATAACACCATTTACGGTTCTTGTCGTTGTTGTAACTCTTACGTAATATTGTTCGGCTATTAGCACTGCTCCACCATCTTCTCTAAGCACAAAATCCTTGAGATTATAATTGTACATTTCAATAGCTTTGCCACTTTTTTGCTCATCCTTTTTTGCCTTAGCAACTTCTCGGTCTGATAAACCCTCTATAATAAAATTTTCGTCAAATTCTTTGATACTGTTGTGCTTTACCTTTCTAGTGTCAAAGTCAACCGTCATATAGAAAGCTCCTTTTGTACTATAAGTGCCATTTTTAGAGTAAAAACCTGAGCAGATTAAATCTCCGTTTTGAGCAATTTTATAGGTAATATCTGTAATAAATTTATCTTTTAAATTTAACTCATAATCTTTAAATTTTTTACCATTATCCAAATAGGCTAAAATATGATAGGTGTAGTTGAGTTTATCTATATTTCTTTTGCCTTTTTCTTCTTTATATTCTTTCCCTAAAAGATAGACATCTCCGTCATTGTTAATTTGATAACCTTCGTTACTAAAAAATTGATCTGTATAAGGCAATTCGATATCTTTTCTCCATTTGATATTTAAATCCGAATCCATTACTGTAAGACCAAACTTCTCTGTGGCTTTTTTCTTATAAGGTTTTTCCAGATAAACCAGTAAGTGTGATTTATCATCTGAGGTTTCAATATTGAAAGAACCTTTATATAGAGGTTTCTCATAAGGAAATTGATCTATTTCTACCAGCTCTCCGGAAGTAAGACTGTTAATGTCATAAGCTCTACAATAGAGCTTGTTTATTTTTTTCTTTTTATCCGGAAATGAGCTAAAAACATATATTTTATTGCCTATTAAAAAAGAACCTACATACTTCATTTTATAGTTTCCGTGATGCTTCATATCTATAATAGCAGACTGTTTTAAGTTCATATCACTACCAAATACATTTATTTCGTATTTAAAACCGTTTTTCAATGATTTAATGAGGTAGTAATTATTTTTGTATTCTCCTAAAAATTTAGTAAATTTATCAGAACCTCTAAATTTTAATTCTTCACCCCATATGATTTCTGCTCCCTCATACATAGGAAGTTGAGCGATAAAGCTTTGGACAGTAAATAAAAGGATTAAAAGTATGCTGATTTTTTGCATGGTATACTAGGTTTATGTTTAAATTACTATAAAAATTGCAAATGTACTTTTTTGTGTAAGAAAAACAAGGTTTTAGGTTTAAAATTATAGCCACCCATTTCTATCCAAGCTTCTATACTGTATGGCTTCGGCAATATGGTTGACTTCTATATTGGGTTTGTTGTCCAAATCAGCAATTGTACGAGCGACTTTA
Source organism: Flavobacteriales bacterium (assembly GCA_026993705.1). GTDB lineage: Bacteria > Bacteroidota > Bacteroidia > Flavobacteriales_D > Parvicellaceae > S010-51. The sequence goes on along the minus strand of JALWSJ010000419.1, from coordinate 3,124 downwards.
AAAATACGATTGTATGAACGTGCCGATAATCCCAGTTTTTCCATTGCGTTTTTCATTAGCATTTCTCCCGCTTCATCTATCTTGCAATATTTTTTCGTCAATTTTGGCGTAAGTTGTGCATTGCTATGGATTCCTTTATACTCAGCATAGCGATTTTCTTGTAGTTTACGAGCGTTTACAACTCTTTTTCTAATTTCTTCACTGGTTTCGCCTTCTCTTCTATCAGATAATTTTTCGTAAGGAACGGGTTGAACTTCTATATGCAAATCGATTCTATCCATTAAAGGGCCCGATATTTTTGCTAAATATCTTCTAACCACATGTTCAGCATCACCACCCGCATTGTTCGGGTCGTAGAAATCACCGCTTGGCGATGGGTTCATGGCGGCAACTAACATAAAGTTAGCCGGATAATCAACACTTATTTTTGCTCTGGAAATGGTTACTACTCTATCTTCTAGTGGCTGTCTCAACACTTCTAACACCGCTCGTTTAAATTCGGGTAATTCATCTAAAAATAAAATACCGTTGTGAGCCAGCGAAATTTCGCCCGGTTTGGGGTTTGAGCCACCGCCAACCAAAGCTACATCGCTGACGGTATGGTGTGGAGATCGAAAAGGACGTTTGTTTATCAATCCTGTTTCGGTATTTGACATGCCCGATACCGAATAAATTTTGGTGGTTTCCAAGGCTTCCTCTAAAGAAAGAGGAGGGAGAATGGTAGGGATTCGTTTTGCTAACATAGATTTACCGGAACCCGGTGGCCCAATCATGATAACGTTATGTCCTCCGGCTGCGGCTATTTCTAATGCACGTTTTACATTTTCTTGTCCTTTTACGTCAACGAAATCCACTCCGAAAGATAAGTTTTGGGTTTTTAATACATTATCTAATGAATTTTGTTCGCGTTGTAGAGCTTGTGTATTTCCATCGAAGAATTGTATTACTTCCATTATGTTTTCTGCTCCATAGACTTCGAGCCCTTCTACTACGGAGGCTTCTTTTGAGTTTGCTTTAGGTAGTATAACGCCCTTAAAACCTTCTTTTTTTGCTCTTATTGCAATGGGCAAAGCTCCTTTTATTGGACGTAATATTCCATCAAGAGCTAATTCTCCCATGATGAGATAACGGCTTACCTCTTCGGGGTTTTTAATTTGCTCTGAGGCGGCTAATATTCCTATTGCAATGGTTAAATCGTAGGAAGATCCTTCTTTTTTGATGTCGGCTGGTGCCATGTTGATGGTTATCTCTTTTCCGGGTATCCGATAACCGTTATTTTTTAGGGCAGCAGAAATTCGTTGGTGGCTTTCTTTTACTGCATTGTCGGGTAATCCTACCAAATAAAAACGTGCACCCTTTCCGATGTTTACTTCGACTGTTATGGTTAGGGCGTCAACACCATATACAGCACTTCCGTAAGTTTTTACTAACATAAGCGTAAATTTACAATTTTCTTTGGTTTTTGTTCTTTTTTTTAGCTCAACTTTGGTTATATGTTTGCCGGAATTTTGTTTGTCTTGGGTTTTAAGGTACTATTTGAATATTGAAAAGAACTTTATAAAACGGTTTTATTTTCCTTATCGTTATTCAAAATTATTTTCCATAGCTGGGGCTATACAATTTTTTTATCATCTAAGAACACTAAAATCCATTTTCTTTGCACTTACCTCAACTGCGTTAGGGATAGAGCGGCGTGTTTGAACTCCTTTTGTGTTGTTGCACCTATGCAACACAAAAGAGTGAGTAGTGATAGCCCGACCATTACGGCGTTAAAAAGCTATGTAGTGCAACGGAATTGCTTTTTTATGCCGTAATGGGAACGCCCTGATTATTCTAATTGATATAATAGTTATAGAGTTCTACCAAAAGAAAAATAGTGCAAGTCAATAAGTTGATGGTTTGACTCCATAGGAAGGAATAAGGATTGCGGGAGAGTAAAAATAGATTGAAAAAACGCCAAATCATAACGGAGAATAGAACGAACCTAAAAAGGGGGGCGTTATTGATTAACAGCAAAAATACGGAACTTATATTTGCAATGTGCATAACCAGAATTGTATTGCGTATGCCTATAACTGCCGGCATGCTTTGTACTCCTTCACTTTTGTCTTTTTCTATATCGGGTATATCTCGAATCATACTTCCGATAAAGACTTGCAATGTGGCTAAACCAAATAACGCAATAATATAATTACTTTGTATAGTTCCTGCTCCTATAAGAATGAGCATTCCCCAAGCTAAACCGATGGATATATTTTTTAGGAGAAAAATGTTTTTCAACCTGTACTCACGTCCTAAAATTGATAATGTAACGGAGTATCCTACACCTAAAATAGCGGTTAAAGCTAACGCTAAAAAGCTAAAAGATGAAAGATAAATTAGGGCTAAAGGAATAGTGAGTATCAATATTATTGCAACAATTACGTGTTCTTTGTATTGCAAAAATTGTTTTGTCTTAAATTTTAATTGTTGATTATGGTCGATTAAATCGTTTACTCTGTAAATTATAAACACTCCACACAAACTACTGACAAAGAGGATGCTTAATTGTGCGTAATTTATTGTTGTATTCGAGAAAACTCCTGCAAACAGTAAAGAAAGAGCGGTAACGAAAAATAGGGATAGTTTTTTGAAAAATATTTTTTGCGTTTCGGTACTCAATTCTTTTTTTGTAAAAAGGTTAAGATGAAATCTACTCTTTCGGATATACTTCCTTGTGGAACTTCAATAAGGTTATATCCTAATTTAGTATAGGCTGCTCGAAGGGCTTTATCGATATTTTTTGCTTCTTCAATCGACTCTAAACGCTGAGCATCATTGGCAAAAATATCCTCCCAAAATGGCATAAAAAAGACGTCTTTGGCATATGGAGATTGAAGAGCCGTTTCACCGTATCTTGAAGGAGCTTCTTTGCCTGCAAAATTCATATAGCCGATTAGGTCAACCATACTTCTGTCTAAAAAACAGGTTTCGGTTTCTTCATTTTCAATTTCTTTCAGTAGTATTTTCATTCGCCTAAAAACCTCATCGCTAAAAGCCAACATGTCTTTCCATGGGAGCAAGTTATTGTCTTTATTTTGGTTTTCTTTTATAACTTGACGAGCAATTTCATCGTGGCAAACAT
>JALWSJ010000418.1 GCA_026993705.1 Flavobacteriales bacterium | reverse complement strand
TGCTGACGACAGAGGTTTTGCCTAATGTTGATTTTGGTATTGATTTTCATTCGGGTTCTGTGGGTATTCACAATTATCCGCAGTTGAGGATTAACAACATTGCCCCTTCACCTAATTTGAAACTGGTTAAAAATACCGGAGCTTCGATTATTGTTAAAAAGAATATGATACCAAAATCGTTTAGAAACGAGGCATATAAGCAAGGAAAGGATATTTTTGTGTTTGAGGGCGGAGAGGCAAAACGGCTTGATAAATTTGCTTTGGAAGAGGGACTTAAGTATATTCAAAAAATGTTGATTGAGAAAGAAATGTTGGAAGGTAAAAAAAGTTCGCTGACAACCCCCATCTTGAAAGGTAGTTATTGGGTTAGAAGCACGGACGCAGGGATTTTTATCCCTAAAGCAAAACCAGGGAATGACTTGGGAAGAAAAGAAGCGGTTGGAACGTTGGATGTAGGCTTGTCTGAATCGCCCGTGAAATTGGTAACCAAAGAACCGGGCTACGTTTTAGGAATGAGAACGCTTGCTTTGACAAACAAAGGTGATGCAGTGGCTCATATTGCTTCTTTTTTAAACGTTAAAGAAGTGGAAGAAGACGACGAAAATAAATAACACCTAACCTTTAATCCGACATTGGGGAATTTAAGTATCTTTGCGAAAATGGATAATAAGGAGAATTATACAATTCCCTTCAATCAGTAAACACAATTAAAATTAGTAAAAATTAACACCAAACCTATATGAAAAAATTAAGTATTTCAGTACTTTTGTTGGCTTCGTTTGTGAGCCTTAGTGCTACGGCTCAACATAAATGTTGTAAAAAGAAAAAAAAGAAACATCAAACAGAAATGGAATTAAAAACAGAATTGGATTCAATCAGTTACGGATTGGGAGTTAGTATCGCTCAAAACTTAAAGAATCAAGGAATAGAAGAATTGGATGCTAATGCTTTGGCTAAAGGGGTTGAAGATGTGTTGGCTGGTAATGATTTGAGACTAAAAGAAGAGCAAATCGGAGAGCTTTTGAATGCTTATATGAAGAAAAAAGCGGAAGAAAAAAGCAAGGCTCAAATTGAAAAAGGTAAAAAGTTTTTGGAAGAAAACGGTAAAAGACCTGAGGTAACTACTTTGCCAAGCGGTTTGCAATATGAAATCATAAAAGAAGGTACGGGAGAAAAACCTACTATCAACGATAAGGTAACAACGCATTATACAGGAAAACTGATTGATGGGACTGTTTTTGACAGTTCGGTAGAAAGAGGGCAACCTGCAACGTTTCCTGTTAGCGGTGTAATTAAAGGATGGACAGAAGCCTTGCAATTGATGCCGAAGGGTTCTAAATGGAGATTGTATATTCCTTATGACTTGGCTTACGGAGAACGTGGGGCAGGTGGTAAAATAGGTCCTTACGAAACCTTAATATTCGATATTGAATTATTAGACATAAACAAATAAGCATAATTAAAAAAGATGAGATTAAATTGGATTATTGGGGGAGCGATTGCTCTTTCGATTGTAAGTTGTAATAACGACAAAAAAGGGCACGAAAACACGAACGATGCTCAAGCAGAATTAAAAACAAATGCGGACTCGTTAAGTTATGCTTTAGGGGTGAATATTTCGGAAGGTTTTGTAAAACAAAAGATTGAGAATATTAAAGCTGAAGAATTGAGAAAGGGTTTTAATGATTATTTGAATGGTTCTACTAAAATTGAGCCTGTGGCTTCTTTAGAAATTATACAAAACTTTCTTAGAGGTCATCAAATGAAAATGATGGATACTACTGCTTCTGCGAGTGAGTATAGACAAAGTTTGTTGGATTCTGTGAGTTATGCTTTAGGGGTAAATGTTTCGGAATCATTTAAAAACCAAGGTGTGGATGGCTTGAATGGTGATATTTTGGCAAAAGGTTTTGAAGACTTTGCTCAAGGACATCCTGTATTGGATGAAAAAAAATCACTTCAAGTGTTGCAAAACTTTATGATGGAGCAACAAAAGAAACAAGCTGAACAAGATAGATTGGCGGCTGCTCCAAGAATTGAAGAGGGGAAAAAGTTTTTGGAAGAAAACGGTAAAAGACCAGAGGTAACCACTTTGCCAAGTGGTTTGCAGTATGAGGTATTGAAAGAAGGAAATGGTGCTAAACCTACCATTAACGACAAAGTAAAGGTACATTACCACGGAACATTGATTGACGGAACTGTTTTCGACAGCTCGGTGGATAGAGGTGAACCGATTGAGTTTCCTTTGAGTCAAGTGATTAAGGGTTGGACTGAAGGACTTCAATTGATGCCTGTTGGTTCTAAGTGGAGATTATACATTCCTTACAATTTAGCGTACGGAGAACAATCTCCAAGCCCAAAAATACCAGCTTACTCAACTTTGATTTTCGATGTTGAATTATTGGACATTCCTAGCCAAAACGAACCGAAAAAATAATAAATGAAGACTACCCCAATTATCATCTGTTACCCTGATTATCACCCTTTTGGGATGGGAATGGCTAGCAGAAGTGGGAATAATGGAAACTACCGTTATGGCTACCAAGGAAGTGAAAAAGATGATGAGATTAAAGGAGAAGGGAATTATTATACTACGTTCTTTAGAGGGTTAGACCCTAGGTTAGGTAAGTGGTTGAGTATTGACCCGAAGGCGTATAAATATCCTTGGCAATCTCCTTACGCAAGTATGAATAATAGCCCAATACTATTTAATGACCCCTTTGGAGATGACCCGCCAAAGAGGTACAGTCTTTTTGCAAGGGTTAA
>JALWSJ010000417.1 GCA_026993705.1 Flavobacteriales bacterium | reverse complement strand
GCCTAAAGACGAGTATAGTGGACAACTTAATTTATTGTTCAACTAAAAAAAACGGGGGATGGCTAATTTAAAATTTATACTGAACTACTCCAAGAAAATGATTACATTTGTTTATTGAGAATGCAGTGGATAGAAAACATAAAAGAATACTTTGGAAAGCGTAAACTTCAACAGTTAGTTTTAAAGGATAGAAATAGCAACAAACAATTTGTTAACCTAAATCAAGCTAAATCGGTTGGTTTAATTTATAAAGTCGGTAATGAGCAAGAATTAAAGCAAATTCAAAATTTCGCAAATTATCTGAAAGGGGAATTTGGTATAAAGACAGTTTATTCTTTGGTGTATATTGACAAAAAAGAAGATCCTCCTTATGTTCAGGCCAAACATTCTTTTGATTTTTTCCTTTCTTCCGATTTATCTTGGAGAAAAGAGCCAATTAAGGACGTCTGTAAAAACTTTCAAGAAAAGAATTTCGATATAATAATTGATTTATCGGATGAGTTTTCATTGCCCTTACGTTTTATTCTTGTTCAATCAAAAGCAAAATTTAAAGTAGGTCGGTTCTCTGTTGCCAATCAGCCTTTTTATGACTTTATGATTACCTGTAAAGGAAAAGATAATTTTAATAGTTTTACAAAAGAAGTCGTTCGTTATTTAACCATGATAAATGCTCGATAACTCAAAATTTAATCAGTTCGTTAGGTCTGTAAATCAACATTCCACCATCATTTTAGTAGGCTTTATGGGAAGTGGCAAAACAACCTTGGGCAAACAACTGGCTCAAAAACTGAATTATAACTTTATTGATACCGATAAAACCATTGAAGAGCTCATTGGTGTTGATATTCCAACATTATTTCAAACCAAAGGAGAAGAATACTTCCGACATTTAGAACATCGATTAATAGAAACAATAAAGGTTAAAAATACGGTAATCGCTACTGGAGGTGGTATGCCTTGTTTCTATGATAATATGGAGCAACTCAATCAAATAGGTATAACGGTATATTTAAAATATTCGCCCAAAGAACTTTTTGAACGATTAGTAAATGATCCTGCTCAAAGACCTCTGTTAGCAAGAAAAAACAAAGAAGAATTATATCGATATATAGAAGATACGCTGAAAGAAAGAGAGCCTTTTTACTTAAAAGCTCATCAAGTTTATTAGACAAAAAAAGACCAACTTTACAAAGTTGGTCTTTTCTATTATGTGTTATTTAGTAAAGAATATTACTCTTCACCAAAAGGTTCTACCGAAACATAAGATTTATTATTTCTTTTTTTCTTAAAAGTAACAATTCCATCAGTAAGAGCAAACAAAGTATGGTCTTTTCCCATTCCTACATTTGTTCCTGGATGATGTTGTGTACCTCTTTGACGAACAATAATATTACCTGCAATTGCAGCTTGTCCACCAAATATTTTTACACCCAAACGTTTTGATTCTGATTCACGTCCGTTGTCTGAACTACCTGCTCCTTTCTTGTGTGCCATGGTTCTATATTTTTATTTAAAATAATGATTCTAATTTAGTTAATTTTAATTCTCTTTCCCTCCGTCAAGTTCATCTTGCCACTTCTTCAATTCATCCCATTTACCTTGAGCAGCTAAATCTGCTTGTTTTACCCAAGTACTAGGATCTTTAGAAGCCAATCTAGGGTATTTAGAAAGAATTTCTCTAATTGCCTCAACAGTAGATTTTGCTACATCAGCAAACGTTTTCAATCCTGCTTCAACCAAAGCTTCAGCAATTTTAGGACCTACACCTTCAATTTTAGTCAAATCATCTCCTTTCGCTTCAGCTTTTTTTGCTGGTTTAGCTTTAGGAGCACCACTTACAACGATATCTTCAATTGTAATTCTAGTCAAACGTTGACGATGTCCATTTTTCTTTTTGTAACCTTTTCTTCTTTTCTTTTTGAAAACAATTACTTTGTTCCCTTTTAGGTGTTCTTCGATTTTTGCTTTTACCAAAGCACCTTCTACAGCTGGGGCGCCAACGCTTACTGTTCCGTTATCATCAATAAGGTAAACATCCGAAAACTCTACTGTGTCTCCAGCCTCTCCTTTAAGTTGATGAACAAACAAACGCTGATCTTTCTCTACTTTAAATTGTTGCCCTGCTATCTCTACAATTGCGTACATAATTTTTGTTTTGTTATTATTTGTTTTTAATTCATTCCGCTAGGAAAATTCTAACGGACGGCAAATATAATTATTTTTTTTGTGATAACAATATCTTTTATTAACAACCTAACGTTAAAATGGCTTATCTTTTTATTTTGGGCGTTCCCCTCATTTGCTAAACAAGCATATCCGTTCCACGGAAACGCTTGTTTAGCAAATGAGGGTCGGGCTATCCGTTATATCTTTTGGGTTGCATAAGTGCAACAACCCAAAAGGATGCCACTCCTATCCCTAACACGGGTGAAATTGGCGGATAGAAAGTGAATTTTTGGTTTCTTTAGATGATTAAAAATCCTTTGACATAGACAACGTTTAGAAAACGAAAACATAAATAAGAAGTATAAAGAGGAATAGTACTCAACAACGAGGACAAACAAACCTAAACATATTTTTTCTACCTTTACCAACAATATTTAAAAACTGCATAAATAATGAATTACCTTTCTGTTGAAAACCTGTCCAAAAACTATGGAGAAAAGAATCTTTTTACCGATATTTCTTTCGGTATCGACCAAGGTCAAAAAGTAGCCTTAGTAGCAAAAAACGGAAGTGGTAAGACCAGTCTGTTAAATTGCTTAACAGGAAACGAT
>JALWSJ010000416.1 GCA_026993705.1 Flavobacteriales bacterium | reverse complement strand
TAATTATCCCGCAGGGACTTATACGGCAAAACTGACTGTTACCAGTGCTAACGGTTGTTCTAAAGATACAACTATGCCCGTACTTACTTATCCTAAACCCAATGCAGACTTTACGTTTACCGAGAAATGTTTGTATGATTCTTTGCCTTTTGTCGATGCTTCTACCGTTTCATCTCCTGACGTTATTGCTACTTATGCTTGGAATTTTGGAGAGAATCCTTTACCTTCTGTTGATGCTCAAACAAATACTCCTTACTATACTTATCAAAGTGAAGGAACTTATACTGTTACGGAAGTTGTGGTTTCGATTAATGGTTGTTTAGATACGGTTTCAAAAAATGTAAATGTTTTTGCTGTTCCGAATACTAATTTTACGTTCTCCAACGTTTGTCAAAGTGATACCGCTCATTTTATTGATGCTTCTACTATTTCACTTGGAAACATTACCGGGTGGAATTGGGATTTCGGAGATTTAAACTACTCGACTAACCAAGACGAGAACCATCATTACGCACAAGACGGAACTTATACGGTACAACATATTGCAACTAGCGATAACGGTTGCAAAGACACCATAGAACAAGACATTGTTATCTATCCAATGCCTCAAGTAGCTTTCTCTATGCAAAATGCTTGTTTGGAACAAACTATACCTTTTACGGATAACTCCATTATTAATGCACCAGGAGTTTTAAATCAATGGGATTGGTATTTTGGAGATAATACATCGTCTGTTTCTTTACAAAACCCATTGCATCTTTATCAAAATCCCGATACTTATTCGGTTACGCTTACTGTAACTTCTACTGATAATTGTACTTCTGATTTCCAACAAGATGTTACGGTATATCCGTTACCTTTAGTCAGCTTTACAGCTTCTGAAATTTGTAAAAATCAACCACCAACGGTTTTTACCAATACTTCTACGATTCAATCAGGAAGTAACGTCGGTTTTAACTGGGAATTTGGAGATAATAATAGTTCTACTTCATCGCTTGAGAACCCTACTTTCAACTATGGAAGGCATGGTGATTTTGTAGTACAATTAGCAGTTACTTCCGATATGGGCTGTATGGATACAATCGTGGATACAATCAAGGTTAAACATAAACCTACGGCTATTTTTGTACAAGATACAACTGGTGGTTGTGCTCCTATATGTGTGAATTTTGCCAGTCAATCTACCGATAGTATCGGTATTCAAAATTGGAACTGGTGGTTTGAAAATAGTTACGGAGAAGGTTCTCATAAATACGAAGGATATTGCTACGAAAATGCAGGGACTTATGATGTAAAACTAATTGTAGAAAATACTGTTGGTTGTTTTGATACAGTAGAAGCACTAGGTTTAATTAACACTTACCCCTACCCAATTGCAGACTTTGAATTAACACCAGAAAACACAACCGTTGACAATGCAGATATTACGTTTACCAACAATAGCACTGACGCTATTACATGGTTATGGAATTTCGATGACAACACCTTAGACAGTATTGAATATGAACCTACTCATGTTTACAGTGACACAGGAAATTACACTGTGGAACTTACAGTTTACAATGCCGACGGCTGTTCTACAAATGTCTATCATCAAGTAATCATCACCCCCATTGAAAACATTTACATTCCTACTGCATTTTCGCCAAACGGAGATGGAGAAAATGATGTATTATACGTTAGAGGTTATCTAAATGGTATGGCTTTTAATATATTTGATCGTTGGGGTAAAAAAGTTTTTGAAGCTACAAACCAAAGTATGGGCTGGGACGGAACAATCAACAACAAACCTGCTATGGAAGGGGTCTATTACTGGTATTTAGTCACTACAATTAATGGAAAAAAAAAGACATATACTGGAGATGTATCTTTGATGCGATAGAATAATAGTTGATCATAAATAATTCTAATAAAGTGTCTAAATTTCAGATTTTTTTAGAAATTTTAATAACTATTGAAATCATCCTGTTTTCTTTGACCAAAATCATAGTATAAACTATCCAATATATTAACTTTGCAACCATGTATTGGAAAAAACTAAATCACAACGAAATCAACAATCGGGTTCAAGAAGCGATTAGTCAGAATATCAATTATAGAGAAACTCCTTTACTGGGGATTCCCGGTTCTTTTTTGGATGAAGAAGAGTTTTATCCCGAAGCCCCCTTTTTGGAAGATTCTCCATTTTTGGCAACCTTTATCAATAATCCCAACCATATTGGTTGCCATACGCTTACAAAAGATAAATCAGAGCCATTTTTTAGAGGTACACAACAATTGGAGATAGAAGTCATAAAACTCTGTGGCGAACAGATTTTAGGCGGAAACGAAGACGACCAAGACGGATATATTGCACCAGGAGGAACAGAAGCTAATATTCAAGCCATTTGGCTATACCGCAACTACTTCCAACAAGAGTTCGATGCTAAAATTGAAGAAATAGCACTCGTTTATTCGGAAGACAGCCACTATTCGATGCCGAAAGCTTCTAATTTATTAAACGTACAATCCATTGTTGTAGATGTTGATAACGACACACGTTTGATTCAACTAAATGATTTAGACCGAAAAATAAGTACCGCCAAAGAAAAAGGAGTAAAATATTTTATCATCATACAAAATATGGCTACTACCATGTTTGGTTCCGTTGATGATATTGACGCAATGACCGATTACTTAACACAAACCAATACAAATTTCAAGCTACATGTCGATGGAGCATTTGGAGGATTTATTTACCCATTTGTTTCAGAAAACAATGCTATGACCTTTAAAAACCCTCACGTAACCTCGTTTACGATTGACGGTCATAAAATGCTACAAACTCCTTACGGAACAGGTATTTTTGTTGTACGTAAAGGCTATATGAAATACGGCTTAACCGATGAAGCTAAATATGTTTCAGGTAAAGATTATACCATTTGTGGAAGTCGTTCTGGAGCCAATGCAGTAACCATTTGGATGACGTTAATGGCACACGGCAGTATGGGATGGACGGTCAAAATGCAAAACTTATTGGATAGAACAGAAGTTGTTTGTGGTAAACTAGATAAATTGGGAGTTTCCTATTTCAGACACCCCGACATCAATATCATTGCTATAAAAAGCGATTGCATATCAAGAGAATTAGCCCAACGGTATCATCTAATTCCCAATACCTCAGATGAACAACCTCAATGGTGGAAAATAATAATCATGCAACACGTAAAAAAAGGAATGTTGGATAAATTTCTTTTAGAATTGGAATCGGAAAGAACATTACATCTAAAAAAATAAAATCTTTTTTCTTCCACAGCTAGCTTTTGCCATATAGGCAAAATCGAAATTAGCTTCCAATATAAGCTCAACAAACAACGCTTTGTAAGGCTTATAACTATCATATTGTTTGTATGAAAATAACAGATTGTTTCTACCTTCGTCCGAAAGTAGGTCGCCCAAGTATTGCGTAATCCTAATCCCCGAAGTAATACCAAAGTTTTCTGACCCGACAATATAACTACCAAATCCTAAAACAAGTCCTTGATTATTCATGTTAAAATTGTTATCTCCCATAACAGTTGCCCCCCCCCTCATCCTTAAAATAAGGAGATTGTAATAAACTGATACAAGGACCAAATTCAAAATAACTACCATTTTTATTTCTTCTGTACATTAGGATTAGGTGAACAGCATTAAAGCCAAATTCCGAAGCATAATTAGTGGTAACATTATTTACAGTATCTTCTACCGAATAAGTAAAACCTTGTTTAAAAGCCGTAAACATTGCATCAAACGTTACCTCGTGTTCCTGATTGAAATTAAAACCAACCTTCCCACCAAACGAATACCCCGAAGACAATTTATGATTGTAAGTATTATCATTAAATAAATTACCATTAAGGACAAAATCACCACCCCAAGCTCCTTTCAAGCCAAGGTCAACCCAACTTTGAGAAAAAATAGACAAGGGTAAACAGATAATTAAAAAGGCGAAAAGAGATTTCATACAAGTAATTTTTTATCTTTGGTTTTTAAAGAATGTTGTTCGGTCAACTTTCTGACCAACAAAATAAAGAACGAATATAATAAAATAATACAACAAAATGTTAAAAGGTAAAGTAGCCATCATAACAGGAGCAACTCGCGGAATTGGAAAAGGTATTGCTCTAAAATTTGCAGAACAAGGAGCAGACGTAGCATTTACCTACGTCAGTAGCGAAGAAAAAGCAAAAGCAGTAGAAGAAGAATTAAAAGCCTTAGGCGTAAAAGCCAAAGGATATAAGTCCAATGCCGCAGAGATGCAATCGGCAGTCGAATTGGTCGATAACGTACTAAAAGAGTTCGGAAACATCGACATTGTTGTCAACAATGCAGGAATTACCAAAGACGGCTTATTGATGCGCATGTCCGAAGAGAACTTTGACTCCGTGGTAAACATCAACCTAAAATCGGTTTTCAACATGACCAAAGCCGTGTTGCGAACTATGCTTAAAAACAAAAAAGGTTCCATCATTAATATGAGTTCGGTGGTAGGCGTCCAAGGAAACGCAGGACAAGCCAATTACGCGGCAAGCAAAGCAGGAATCATCGGTTTTACGAAGTCCACAGCTCAAGAATTAGGCTCAAGAAACATCCGTTGCAACGCCATAGCACCCGGCTTTATCGAAACCGAAATGACAGGAGCTTTAGACCCCGCTGTAGTAGAAGGTTGGGTAAAAGAAATACCACTAAAACGAGCAGGAACGCCAGAAGACGTAGCCAATATGGCACTGTTTTTAGCCTCAGATATGAGCAGCTATGTAACAGGTCAAGTCCACAGCGTTTGCGGAGGAATGTTACGTTAGGGTTAATTGAATAATTTGGGCGTTCCCTTTCAAGAATAAAAAACATACCGTTGCACTATATGTTTTTTACTCATGAAAGGTCGGGCTATCCACTATATCTTTTACCCTCCAAAAGGAGGGAGGGCAAAAGGATGCCGTTCCTATCCCTAACGCAGGTGGAATGAGTGCTAAGAAAGTGAATTTTAGTTTCTTTAGATGATGAAAAAATTCTTTGCATAGCCGAGCTATGGAAATAATTTTTGAAGAAATATAAAGGAAATAAAAGCACTTTATAGTGCTCATTATACTTGCGTTAGGGATACGTCCCTAACGCAGGTGGAATGAGTGCTAAGAAAGTGAATTTTAGTTTTTTATTAAGCAGTGAATAAGAAAAAGATAGACATATCAGAATACTACACTTGGATAGACCAAATAAAAGCCAAGACCCATTCAACAAGAACTAAGATTGCTCTTTCGGCTAATTCTGAACTTCTTCATCTTTATTGGGAAATAGGAAAAGAAATTGTAGCAAAACAAAATAAATCAGGTTGGGGAAGTAAGATAATTGAGAAAATGGCAATCGATCTGAAACACGAATTTCCTGAAATAAAAGGTTTCTCAAGAAGAAATATCTACGCAATGAAACAATGGTATTTACTTTATTCTCAAAAATTTGAAATGTAGCCACAAGTCGTGGCACAAATTCCTTGGGGACAAAATAGATTAATCTATTGAAAAAAGAAACTGATAATCCTTCAATAGGAATTTTACTATGCAAAAAGAAAGACAAAATTGAGGCTGAATATGCACTAAGAGATCTAAATAAACCATTAGGAATTTGTGAATATCGATTAACAGAATCAATTCCTAATGATTTAAGAACAAAACTTCCGTCAATTGAAGATATTGAAAATGAATTAATTGAAAAAAACAGAAACATAAAAACAAATAAAAATTGATAGAATTTAATTATCCATATTGGTACATACTCTTCTGTTTACTTATAGCAACAGGATATTCTTATTTCTTGTATCGAAAAGAAAAATCTTTTGGAGAACAAGCAAAAGCACTGCTCTATAGTCTTGCTTTTTTACGGTTTTTAAGTGTTTTTATTCTCTCTTTTTTGTTGCTAGAACCCGTTGTAAAAACAACAGAACAAATCATCGAAAAACCAATATTAGTCATCGCACAAGATGCCTCGCAAAGTATTGTACTCACAAAAGATTCAACGTTTTACAAAACAACTTATCTACAAAATCTTCAAAAGTTAGAGCAAGAACTTGCCGAACAATACGAAGTCAAAACCATTTCTTTTGGTAGCGAAATAAAAGAAGGACTGCCACAAGCCTTTAACCAAAAACAAACCGATATATCTTCCGTATTTCAAACCATAAAAAACACCTATTACGGCAGAAATCTTGGAGGTATTATTTTAGCCACTGACGGCATTTCCAACAAAGGACTTTCACCTGAATACGCTGCTAAACAACTAAAAAACACCATTTTTTATACCATCGCAATGGGCGACACCTTAGTCCCCAAAGATATTGTCGTACATTCCGTATTTCATAACAAAACCGCCTTTAAAGGAAACGATTTCCCTATTGAAGTAGTTGTAAAAGCAACGTACTTAAAAGGTAAAAACGCAAAAGTTGCTATTTTTAGAAATGGAAAGAAAATTCAAGAAAAAAGCACCACTTTCCAAAACGAAAAAGCAGTAGAAAATATTTCTTTTGTTTTACCTGCCGACCAAGGTGGCAGTCAAAAATACACGGTAAAAGTTACAGAATTTACTGGAGAAGCCACCACCATCAATAATACCAAAGATTTCTACATCACCGTAATAGAAAACAAACAAAATATTTTATTGTTAGCCGATGCTCCCCACCCCGATGTTGCAGTATGGAAAGAAGCCTTGGCTAAAAACAAAAACTATACAGTTGAAAGCACCCTACTCAAAGACTTAAAAACTGAGATTAAAAAATACAGTTTAGTTGTTCTTTTCGGTATCCCAAATCATTCTCGCCAAGGAGATAAAATCATCGAAAAAATTCAACAGTCTAAAACACCCTTTTTTATAGCGGTAAATGAACACGCTGATTTCAATAAGATAAACGCCTTAAAACTTCGTTTTCAAGTCAAAGCCTCTAATGACTTCATCCCTGTAACGACTCGTTTCAATGATGAATTTTCTAAGTTCACTCTTTCCGAACCTTTAAAGAATTTACTAAATGACCTACCTCCTGTGTTTGTTCCTTTTGCACGAGATTATAAAACAGCACAAGAAAAGAATGTATTGTTCTTCCAAAAAGTGAATGGAGTAAACACCAAATACCCTTTATTACTTTTTAGCGAAAAAGAAGGACTAAAAAACGGACTTCTATTAGGAGAAGGAATTTGGCGATGGAAATTATTTGATTACATCAAAAACAACAACCATCAACAAATAGAAGAACTGATACAAAAAACAACTCAATATTTAGTCGCCCGCAAAGACAAAAGTCAATTCAAAGTTTTCAATACTAAAAAAATATTGGAAAATGAACCTTTAATCATCGAAGCAGAATTGTATAACGATGCTTATGAAGCCATCAACACCCCTGATGTCAGCATTACCATCACCAACGAAAAAAGAGAAGACTACCCACCAAAAATAATGAACAGAGTCGGAAACTCTTACAAACTAAACGCAGGAATATTTCCTGTTGGCGATTATACCTATACCGCGAAAGTAAACTTTGATGGAAAAGAGTTTGTTAAAAAAGGAAGTTTTTCCGTTTTAGCACTAAAAGTTGAATATTTAGACTTAGTAGCCAAGCACAATTGGCTCAATAGAATAGCAAAAAACACCCAAGGTAAACTTTTCTACCCAAATGAGTTAGAAACCCTACAAAAGGAAATACAAAACCAAAAAAATATAGTCCCAATAATCTACGAAAAAAAAACAGTAGAAGACATCATCCGTTGGAAGTGGATTTTCTTCCTAGTACTAGCTCTACTTTCTACCGAGTGGTTCTTAAGAAAAAGGAATGGGAGTTATTGAACTCCGAATTATTCACGAATTTTCTACTCCAAAACACATTGATATTATTACTTTAGCACTAATTTGGAAAAGCGAAACTTTTGTAATAACTTTGTGTATACACAAAAAAACATGTTATGGAAGTTTCAGTTATACAAATAGGAAATTCTAAAGGAATACGCTTTAGTAAAACTATTTTAGAAAAATACAATATTAAAGATAAAGTAGATTTAATTCTTGAAAAAGGTAAAATAATCATTCTTCCATTGTCAACACCACGAAAAGGTTGGGAAGAAGCATTTAAAGAAATGAATAAAAACGGAGACGACAAACTATTATTCAATGACGTTTTTGGAGACGAAACACTTGACGAATGGAATTAAAACAATACGACATCGTTTTAGTTAACCTCAACCCAACAATCGGTAGCGAAATAAATAAAACAAGACCTTGTATCATCATTTCTCCAAACGAAATGAATAAACATTTGAGAACCATCATCATTGCTCCCATGGCCACAAGTTCAAAAAACTACCCAACGAGAATTGAAATTAAACACAATGGGAAAATAGGAAGGATAGTAATTGACCAAATTAGAACAATTGATAAAAAAAGAATAATTAAAATACTAGGAAGAATGACCAAGCCAGAAATAAAAGAAGTGAAGTTAGTAATTAAAGAAACATTTGTTGAGTAAACATTAAGGATAAAACAACTTTTTTATAATAAAACTAATTATTCACCAATTCCCTATTCCAAAACCAAACTAACTGCAATTATAAAAAATTCTCGGAATTTATTCAAAAAAAATTATATTACAATTCTTTCATTATTTTTTTTACTACCGTTTTATTTTGCTATTATTATATTGCGTTGCATTTCAATATATTGTATTATGAAAAAAACACTCATCACCCTAAGTATATTTACCTCTTTAGGAGCAATAGCTCAAAGCGTTGGGATTAATAATACAGGTGCAACACCTGATGCCTCATCTATATTAGATATTACCTCAACCGATAAAGGTGTTTTAATTCCAAGAGTTGACATAGCAGATTTATCAACACAAGCACCGGTAACTGCACCGGCTACTTCTTTATTAGTATTCAATACCAACACGACTACTGGCAAAGGATATTATTATTGGAACGGTACGCAATGGACAAAGTTGATGGATACAGGTTCTAATCCCGATGCAGATTGGTTCAAAGTAGGTACAACTTCTGCTCCTTCTAATATTAATGACGATATTTTTACGCAAGGAAAGGTTGGGATTGGGACTACTACAACAGAAGAACTTTTAAATATTCAAGAAAGTATATCAAATTATAGCTTGATTAAACTTACAGCTTCTTCGGGGAGCGGAGGCTTTTTATTAGGGTATTCAGATGCTACATACGACCAAATATCTCTTGATGTAAACAGAAACCCTAGAACTGGTACTTTTCTAGATGCAACAAGAGGCAATTCGAGAATTTTATTAAAAGGAACAACTGTTGGTAGTAATATTACATTTCATACTTCAAATAGCATAAATACAATAGGTATAGAAAGAATGAGAGTTAATGAAATAGGAAATGTAGGAATAGGAATTATCAACCCACAAAATCGTTTAGTTATTTCAAATGGTAATTCTCCTAACAAAAGTATCTCTATAAATGGATTTGATTCAGGAATGACTGATTTGGCAACACTATTACCAACTTTGGGTAGCCATTTTGGTGGTTTAATTCAAGGAGGAACTAATGGAAATTTAGTTTTAGGAATTAGAGATAATGACGGAAATGACGGTTTATTAATCGCCTCGGGGAACGGAAACTACATGACTGATAACACATATGATAATGCTATTCTTTTTGCAAGAAATGATGGGAATATTGGAATAAATACTGTAACCCCAACGGAAAAACTAGAAATACAAGGATCCATAAAAATAGTGGACGGTACACAAGCCACCGGCAAAGTTCTTACCTCCGATGCTACGGGAAAAGGAAGTTGGCAAAATACTATAACTAGCCAAGTTGGAGATTTTATGGTTTCTGGAAGTGGTGGATTTAACTGGATAGCTGGCTCAACTCTTATTTTTGATACTGAGCTATTAGATCCTGAATCTATCTATTCTTTTTCAGGTGGTAATATTCTTGTTGCTCAACCTGGTATCTACATGATTACTGCAACCGTAGAAACAGGTCAATCATCCTATCTTTATTGGGATTTAGAAGTAGATGGCATTATGCAAAGAAGGCATCATCAGACACCGGGAGGAAATAACTCAAATTGGACAAGTGGAAGTGTAACAGCAATCTGCACATTGAATGCTGGTAGTTTAGTTTCCTTAAAAAACAATTCAGGCACCTCTATTTTTGTTAACAGAAATGCCAACAATAAGGTTTGGAATCCTAGAGTTCTTATAACGAGATTAAGATAAGATAAATAACTCTATAAATATTTTTTTTAAACAGTTTAAACAGTGAACTTGTTTAAAGTTGACAGACTAATAGCGAGCGTGAAGGCTTATATTTTCTGGCAAAGCTCCATTTTTATTGCATAGCCATTAGCTATGGAATAAAAATTAGCTGAAGTCCAGAAAATATAATGCTTTACGCGTAGTTTAGTAAGTTAACTTTAAACAAGTTCAGTATGTAAAATTTAAACACAACGTCTGTATAATTAGTATAAGAAAAAGAAAAACTCGAACAACATAAAAATTATCATTTTGATTTCACCTTAAATCCGAATTATTCATGGGGTTTCATTATAAAGAACCAAAACACCAATAGATTTGGGGAGCAAAGAAGTTTTTTAATGAAAGAATTGTTGATTAATTTTGAATGACACAAATTACGAGTATTACCAGTCTGCTTTGTAATAGAACTTCACTTACGGATTTAAGGTAAAAATAAACTCATTTACAAAACAACCTTTAACCACTATTTTCGTCTATTACCTACAATAGCAAAATAAAAAACATAATAATTTTATTATTATTATTATATTGCGTTGTATTTCAATATATTGTATTATGAAAAAAACACTCATCACCCTCAGTCTATTTACCTCATTGGGAGCAATGGCTCAAAATGGAGGTATTGCCATCAACAACACAGGGCAAAATCCAAACGCCAATGCTATGTTAGACATACAGTCCGACAACAAA
>JALWSJ010000415.1 GCA_026993705.1 Flavobacteriales bacterium | reverse complement strand
AGTTATATCACCTCTCTCATTGGTTTAGGATTTAAGCAAAAACATCAGGTAAAGTTTCTTTTTGATATGCGTGGGTTTTGGGCAGATGAACGAGTTGATGGAGGACTGTGGGATAAAACAAAAATTCCCTTTAAACAAATATATAGTTACTTTAAGAAAAAGGAACAATTGTTTTTATCAGAGTCTGATGCGGTGATTAGTCTTACAGAAAGAGGAAAGCAAGAAATGTTAACTTGGGGGATTAAAAAAATGTCAACTTCCAAAATATCAGTTATACCTTGTAGTTCAGACTTTGAGTTATTTATTCCACAAGATAAAAATATTTGTAAAGAAAATTTAGGTATTGAAAAGGATACACTTGTTTTATCTTACGTTGGTTCGTTGGGTACTTGGTATTTATTGGATGAAATGCTTAATTTTTATTCGATGGTAAAGCAAAAATATAAAAAAAACATTTTTTTGATTCTTACCCCAGATGATCCTGAATTAATTTATAAATTGGCAGAAAAGTATGAACTTGAAAAATCCGATTTTATAATTAAATTTTCTCAAAGGATAGATATCCCTAAAATTGTTTCTGCTTCAGATTTTAGCGTATTTTTTATTAAGCCTTCTTACTCTAAAAAATCAAGTTCACCTACAAAAATGGGGGAATTATTAGCGATGGGAATTCCAATAATTTGTAATGATATTGGAGATGTTAAAAACATTGTTGAAAATACACAAGCAGGAATTTGTATTCAAGAGCTGAATAAAAACGCTTTTGCAAGTGCTATAGAACAAATTCCCAACCTAATAAATCATAACAAAAATAAAATTAGAGAGGTCTCAAAAGAATATTTTCTTCTGACCTCAGGAATAGAAAAATACACTAAAATTTATCAAAATCTATTGAATGGTTAAACAAAGAAAAATACTATTCCTAAGTCCTTATCCAGTAGATAAAGCACCAAGCCAACGATTAAAATACGAACAGTATTTTAGTGAAATGAAAAAAAAAGGTTATACTGTGCAGGTGTCCCCTTTTGTAACCGAGGCATTTTGGGATATCATTTACCAAAAAGGATATATTTTTCAGAAGGTTTTTTATACTATAATTGGTTATCTTAATCGGTTTAAAGACCTTTTTAGGCTTCAAAAGTACGATGTAGTTTATGTTCATTTGTGGGTAACCCCTTTCGGTTTTCCAATATTTGAATGGGCAGTAAGAAAGTTATCAAAAAAAATAATTTACGACATTGACGACATGGTTTTCTTGGGGCATTCAAGTGATGCAAATCGTTTTTTTGAAGGGTTAAAAGGAAAGAATAAAATGATTTACATGATGAAACATGCCGACCATGTTATTACTTGTACTCCAACACTAGATGATTTTGTGCGACAGTACAATTCAAAAACCACAGACATATCCTCAACAATAGATACCGAAAGATATAGACCTAAACGACATCAATCAAAGGAAACAATAACACTTGGATGGAGTGGTAGTCATAGTACCTCCAAATATGTTAAACTTTTAGAACCTATACTACTTCAATTACTTGAAAAAGGCTATTCGTTTAATGTGTTGGTTATTGGTGATTCTAATTTCAAATTTAATAACCCAAAAATTAAATTAACTGCCGTTCCTTGGTCGCTAGAAACAGAAGTCAAAGATCTAAAAAAAATAGATATAGGATTATATCCACTTCCTGATGAACCGTGGGTTTTAGGGAAAAGTGGGTTAAAAGCATTGCAATATATGGCACTTGGAATACCTACAATAGCCACCAAAATAGGTGCTAATACTAGGATAATAGAAAATGGAGTAAATGGTTTTTTAGCATCTAATGACGAAGAATGGGTTAAAGCCTTAGAACGATTAATACAAGATGAAGACTTAAGAAATAGAATAGGAAAAGAGGCAACTAGAACAGTAGAAAACCACTTTTCCATACATTCTACAAGTCCAACTTATATAAGTATTTTAGATGAATTAACTATGGAGTAAATTCTCCAATCAAACATTCAACGTCAACACAGGCACTTTAGCGTGATTCACCAACACTTCTGCTGTTCTAAACTCCACAATACTTTTTAGTAAGCCATAATGATGATTAGAAACAGCAATTAAATCCACGTTATTGTTATTTGCATAAGTAAGTACACCATCTTCCACGGTAAAGTGGTTATAAATCTCAATAGAATATTTATCCAATTTATGGTCTTGAGCAACTTTTTCTATGCGATTTAGCGTTTCATTCGTTTCCTCAAAATAATGAGGTGTATTGACGTACAACAAAGTAATTGAAGCATCGAAATAACGGGCAAAGACCCTAACAAAAGTAAGATTATCATTATCCGATTCTACTTTAAAGTTAGACGCATACACCAAATTCTTCACATTAAAAGTCCCCACGTACTGTAATTTTCTCAAGCTCAACACCGGACAAGAAGCATGTTTAGCCACCCCCTGCGTAATCGACCCCGTAAAAGCCTCCTTAAAACCACTTGCACCGTGCGTACCCATTACGATAAAATCAGCATCTATTTTTTTTGATTCAGCCAAAATCACTTTCACAGGATTACCAAACATCAATTCCGCCTCTATCTTTATTCCTCGTTCTACCGCCGCCTCTTTTATCGAGTCAATAGCGTTCAAAAACTGATTTTTAACCGAATCCTCCTGCTCTATTCTCAGCGGTTGAGTTTGCAAAGGCAACACATCCACCTGTTCCAAAAAATGCCCCTGCGACTCCCACTTAAAAATCGTATCATCAATCACATGAATCACTCTAAGCTTAGCATCAAACAATTTAGCCAAAGTAAAAGCAGCTTCCTGTGCCTCAGTCGCACAATCCGAAAAATCAGTAGGGAATAAAATAGTCGTCATAACAGTTATTGTATTGCGGTTTTTCAAATATACTTAATTTTCCACAAGAATAGAATGATAAATATCAGAAAGTTTATTTGGGTGTTCCCATTACGGCATAAAAAAGAGGTTTCGTTGCACTCCACCACTTTTTAACACCGTAATGGTCGGGCTATCCACTATATCTTTTGCCCTCCAAAAGGAGGGAGGGCAAAAGGATGCCGTTCCTATCCCTAACGCCAGACTGTCTAAAAACCTAAGAAACTTGAAAATAAAAATCATAACACATTGATAATCAAATACAAACCTTACTGTAAATTAGGTTTTTAGACAGTCTGACGTAAAGGGAATGAACGATAAGAAAACGAAGTTTAATTTTCATCGACTAAGAAACTATAAATTCACATTCTTAACTGCTTCTTTCTTTCACGTTAGGGATAGAAGTGGCATCCTTTTGGGTTGTTGCATATATGCAACCCAAAAGATATAACGGATAGCCCGACCCAACTACAAAAAAGGTGCATTCTACGTGAGGGAATGCACCTTTTTTGTAGTTGGGGAACGCCCAAATTAAGACCGTTGCAATATTACATGAAAACTGAATAGAAACTCATTCTACTTCAATCTTCTGCATTATCGAAATTTTTTAAACCTAATTATCAACTCGATAACTGCGGTTAAAAAATTTCTATAGCTTTGAATATTTTTGTATAATAAGTATTGAAACGTTCTTAAATTATAATCGTGTTAGAAATCTTTTTTATTCGATTTTCTGATGATATTAAGCAAAGGAAGGACAACCCAAAGAGCTAAAATTAATAATGAAGTAAACATTCCCGCTGTAGTTCCGAAGAAGTCTTTGAAGACAGCTCCAGTATATCCTAAAAGAGCAGAAATGTCGAGCTTTAGTAAGATGAGTATCCTTGAGAGGTCTATGGGATTGAACATCGTGGCAAAGAGCGAAAATTTTTCTAATGGGTACTCGTTGAACATAACGAGGGATATTAAGAATAAACCGTCGTAAATAACCGCCATGAATAACCACATTAAAATAGCATATCCAAAGCCTTTTATCTTATTTTCGGTGGATAGAGCAATATTGTATGACAATGCTACAAAAATAAAATTCAGAAATGTGCCTACGATTAATAATAGCGTGAAATCAAATATTTCAGTTGATTTGAAAAGCCCATACATTACAAAGGGGATACCTAATCCTAAAACTAAACTCAAGGTAAGCGAAAGGGAAATACCGATGTATTGACCTATAAATATTTTGCTCCTCTTGATGGGTTGTGCGAGGAGAAGCTCGGTAAATTCTTTGGAATTGTAATAGTACATTATTCCGAAAATAGTCCCGATTAAGGGGGTTAACACTATAATGATATTCATTAGCGTAATGATTGCCTTGTTCATATCGTTATTGAGGAAAAGTAATACAAATCCTAACATAAGGTAGAAGGCAAAGTAAACGTAACTCCAGCGGCTTCGTAACAAATCGAAGATACTGTATTTTAATATTTTAAGCATATTGTTTTTTGATTAGGTTGGCGATGGCTATTTCTAATGATTCGCTATTGGTTTCTTTCTTGAGGTTTTCTATACTGCCTTTAAAGTATATTTTACCGTCAAGTAAGAATACGATTTCGTCTGATATTTCTTCCACAAAGCTCATGATGTGGCTTGTTATCAAAATGGTTTTTCCTTTTTCTCTTTCTTTTTGGATGAGTTCTTTTAGGTAAATTAAAGCGATTGGGTCTAATCCTGTTGTAGGTTCATCTAATATGATTAAATCGTTATCAAACATAAAAGTAAGTACGATGTTTACTTTTTGTTTTGTTCCTCCAGAAAGGTTGCCTAGTTTTTGTTTTAGAAAAGGTTTTAAGCCAAAGAGATCTATCAATTCTTTTTCATTTGTGGTTTCTTGGCGTATATTCTTTACCATATTTATAAGTTCAATAACGCTTAGATTGGCAGGAAAATTAGCTATCTGTGGTAGATAGTTTAGATTATTTCTGTACTCCCATTTGTGTAGAATACTTTCGCCTTTGAAATAGATTTCTCCTTTGTTGGGAATAACCATTCCCAAAATAGATTTTATTAGGGTTGTTTTTCCTGATCCGTTTGGTCCTAAGATGGCAAAGACACCTCCGTTTTTTATTTCCAAATCAAGGTTATTCAAAACGGTTAGCTGACCAAATTTCTTGTATAAATGTTTTATATTAATCATGAATTTCTTTCATTATAGGTTTGTTGTCAACTAATTCATCAGGGGTAAAGATAGGAGAAACTTTCTCGGAAAAATTGATGATGTCAACAAATAAACTTCTTAATAAGATGAGTGTCTCGGGTGTTGTGTTTACGATGTATGAAAATAATTTTACAGGACGATAGGGAACGTCTCCAATGCCGTCTTTGTTTAAGTCGTAACCAGTATAGTCGCTCCAATAATTGGCCTCGAATCCGTTATCGTTAAGTTTACTGTTGTACGATAAATCAAAGGAGTTAGACATAAAATTATTGAAACGAAATACGTTGCCATAACAACCACCCGTAAATTTTAAAGCCCAACCGTTTCGTACAAAATAATTATGTTCATATTTTATTCTGTTGCATCCGTCTATGTTGATTCCAATGGTATTTTGTTCGAAATAATTGTGGTGAATATCGGCATCGTATATTTCCTTGAGTAAAAGTCCGTAGGAAGCTGTTCCCCAATTAAAATGAAAGGTGTTGTGATGCATGATGATAAATTTAGAAAACATGACTGCTACACCGGCACCGTTTTTATGAAATTCATTGTGGTGATACTCGTCGTTATTGGAAAACATAAAGTGCAAACCATAACGAATATTTTCTGTGCTTGTATTATGAGAAATATGACTGTCGCTGACAAATTCAAAATACAAACCATCCCGAAGGTGATGTACTTTGTTTTGTTCTACTCGCATTTTTTTGCAGTGCCACATATGAACTCCATTTCCTGAACTAGCTTCTTGTACGGCATTACCTGAAATATTATTGTTTTTGATTAGTCCGTATTTTGATTTTTCAACTACTAAACCAAAGAATACATTTTTAAGGGTGTTGTTTTCAAAAACAAAATTTTTGCTTCGCATTATTTTTACGGCAGAATAGTCTTTTGTATAACTTTGTTCTACGTTTTGTATAGTAAAACCTGAAATTGTAAAATTATCGGCTTGAACGATTAGAACATAAGCTTTGTTTTCGCCGTCTATAATAGGGTTGTTTTTACCTAGTAGGAAAATACTTTTGTCTAGTTGAATATTGTGTTCTTTATAGATTCCGGAATTTACTACAACCGAATCCCCGTTTTCTGCCTTATCTATACCTTCTTGAATGGTATGTACAGAACAGTCGATACAAACGGTTATGGTTTTTGCTTGAGCTTGGATTAGAAGAATAGAGCAAAGTATTAGTGTAGATAAATACTTTTTCATTTTGTAGGCGTAAAAATTAGTAAGGAAAAATTATTTTTTGAATTTGTCTTTAAGTTGTTCCCAATTATATAATTCACCTCCATATTTAACTTGAAGCTCTTGAGCTGTTTTAGTATCTGGTAGTGCAGAAATATTAGCACCCATCGGACTTTTAATCTCGGGAGTAATTATAAACGTAGCTGTTTTAGCATCTATTAAAGTACCCGGATGAGAATAATCGGCAACCAGTATAAAAGCCATTTTATCTTCGTTATTTTTTTGTTTCATTTGGTTGACCATACATTCGATGGCATCGAATACGTAAGATTTCCCTTTTTTAGTAGTGTATTCTGCCGCGTGTGTTTTATCCACTACGGTCATGTCGCAGAAGTTACAATGGTCATCTCCATATTGAATAGGAGCAGGTTCAACGCTACATGAGTTCATTAATAGCGTTGTAATTATCGAGAAAAAAAGAATTAATTTCATATAAAAAAATGTTGTGCGAAAGTAAACAAAAAACGAGTATATACTTTCATTTCTATACTCGTTTTTCCTTATTTAACCAATTAACAAGTCATTTTTTAACTTATTAACATTTTTAATTAGATTTGATTTTCCGGTTTAGGATAAATATACCATGCAATCACAGCTAAAGCAAGTGCAACCATAATATAATAAGCACCTTGAGCCGGATAAGAATAGACTTCAAAATTTAGCATTTGTTTGTATCCGTAAATTGGAGGATTATATGCCATGATTTCACCAGTTTTAGGATCTGTCATCTTTAAGATAGCATTGGGATCTAATTCACTTCCATATTTTTGTAGCCAACTATAAAAGTCAAACAGACCTAACAAACCGGCTATACTCACAATAGCAAACCAAGCGAGGTATAAATTCTTTTTATTGATAATTGCTATAACCAAACCTAAAAGAATAAATAGACCTACAATAATTGGCATATAAGTAAATTCAGCAAAGTCTTCTACTACTCCCTTCTTCACATTGGCAGCTGAAGGCAAATGGTGCATTCCAATATAGTGATTTAATAAATCGATGTTGTTGACATCATTAAATTGTACGCCATCGGAAAGTTTATTAATATGTATATTCAACCCTAACGGTTCCGGATATTGTGGTGCGATAAGAGTTATTTTCCAAAGCGGATAATAAAATAAAGCTAAAAGAAGCAAACTCCCCACTACCATTAATATTCTAGATTTCATAATTTTTTATTTTTTATAGTTGTTATATAGTGTTGTAGTGTTTTATGCTTGTTAGGGGATTAAAAGTTAGCTATATAATTGATTATAAATCAACGATAAGGTATTAAAAAAGGGCGGTAGTAGCATAATACTACCGCCCTTTAGTTTTAATTGTGTATAATTTCTATAAGTTGTTTCTTATAGTTCTTCTTCTGTTCCTGGAACTTCATCATCTAAAGTAAATGAAATTGGAACATTTGAATTAGCAGGAGAAACTCTCACGTAACCTTGCATCTCTTGGTGAAGTGCCGAACAGAAATCTGTACAGTAGAAAGGCCATACACCCACTTCTTTAGGTTCCCAAACAAAAGTTTCTGTTCTACCTGGCATAATCAATAACTCAGAAGCGTTAGCTCCAATCATTGAAATTCCGTGAGGCACATCGTAATCTTGCTCTAAGTTAGTAACGTGGAAATAAACTTTGGCACCAACTTTGATACCTTCGATGTTATCAGGAGAGAAGTGAGAACGAATCATCGACATATAAATATGTACATTTTTTCCTTCTCTAACTACTTTTGTTTCAGCTTCGCTCTTAACAGCATAAGGGTGTTTGTTATCTTCTAATTTGAAGATTTTTTGAGATTTGTCTGCAATTAAGTCTGCTGGACAACCCGCAGCGTAGTGAGGTTCACCAATAGTAGGGAAATCTAAAAGTAATTCCAGTTTTTCACCAGATATATCAAACAACTGAGCTGATTGACAAACTTCTGGACCTGTTGGTAAATAACGGTCTTTAGTAATTTTGTTCATTGCAACTAAGTATTTATCAAATGGTTTTCTTGAGTTCCCTCCTGGTATCATTAAGTGTCCTACAGAGTAATAAACAGGATGTCTGTCAACAACTTTTAGGTCTTTAACATTCCATTTAACCACTTCCGAAGAAATAAAGAATGTGGTATAAGCATTACCTCTAGTATCAAACTCTGTATGCAAAGGTCCTAACCCCGGTTGCTCTAAAGTACCATAGTTAATCGCTTCAAATTTCAAGATTGGAATACCGTAAGCTTCTCCGTCAAATGCTTTATCTTCAATAGCTTTTTGCATTTTAGTGAATGAATGTACAGTCATTGCAGCAGCTAATTTACCACTACCAATGATGTATTCTCCTGTTGGATCAACATCACAACCATGAGGTGATTTTGGAGTAGGTAAGAAGTAAATTGCTCCTGGAACTTCTTCAGGGTTGATAATCAATACTTCATTCTCCATTACAGATACGGCTCTATGTTCATCATCGTTCCAAGTGTTGTGAGCATATTTAGCAGGTTCTTTAGTTCCTGCACCATTTGCGATATACTCTTCGATTTTTTTCCAGTTGATAGCTGTAATAAAATCTTTATCATTTTGAGAAGCGTTAACTTCTAACATGGTGTGAGCTTCCTCTGTGTTGTATGATGAAAAGAACATCCAACCATGAGATTTACCTCTACCTGGGTGAGCTAAATCGAAGTTGAAACCTGGCATTCTAACTTGGAATGCAATGTTCATATGTCCTGTTTCTTGGTCTATTTTCACAAAAGATAAAGAACCTTTAAAGTTACCTTTATAATCTTTAATTGGCATATCTTTTTGTGGTGCAGGCACAGCAAATCTAGTTCCACAAACGATATACTCTGTGTTTTCTGTTACAAAACTTGAACTATGATTACCTGCTGAGTTAGGTATTTCAAGAATTTCTTCTGTTTCAAAAGTTTTAAGACTAATTCTTGCTACCCTTGGAGTGTTATTTTCGTTAGCAAATACCCAACGACCATCTAACTCTCCGTTGGTTTGAGAAATATCTGGGTGGTGTAAATCTCCCCAAGGAACAAATCCATGTGAGGTATTAAGCATTGGTTTAGTTTCTTCGTTGTAACCATAACCTTTTTCTGGGTCTTGAGAGAAAACGGGAATAACTCTAAATAATCTACCTGACGGCAAACCGTAAACGGATAGTTGACCACTGAATCCTCCGGAAAGAAAGGCATAATACTCATCCCAATCTCCCGGTTTTACATATACTTTTTCAGCGACACTTCCAGAAAGTGCCCCACCACCATCTGAATTATGGTGTTTCGCATGTTTTGCTTCTATATTTCCTCCGCAACTTGCCATCAATAATGAGACCGTTGCAAACGCAAACATAGGTTTAAAAATTGTTTTCATATTCTGTTGTTTTGTTGTTTACTATATTAAAGAAGTTATAAAAAATTAACTTCATATTAAATATAATATACCTCCCATTTTATTTCGCATGATAAAATAGAAGGTATATTAAGTTATCTCATTAATTTTTGGTTCTAAAGAACTCATAGATAGCTCTCGCTTCATCTTCTGTTAAACTTTGATTTGCCATAGGTGCACTATATTCTTGTAAAAGTGCTTTTGCCGTTGGGTCTTCTGCGACCATTCCTTCCGGATTAAGAATCATATTCATAATCCACTCAGGTTTTCTTCTTTGCGTAACACCTTTAAGCGCAGGCCCGACAAAACGTTTTCCGATTTTGTGACAAGCTACACAGTTTGCTTTAAAAAGTTCTTTCCCTTTTTCTGCTAAAGCTTCATCAATTTCATCACTCACTTCAACCGATGTTACAGGTCCAACTCCCTTGCCGTCATCTTCAACTGTAGCATTTTTTTCTTCGTGATGTTCTTCCGGTTTAGCTTCTTCGTGGTGTGAAGTTTCTTCGTGTTTAGCGTGTTCTGTTGAAGTTTCATGTTTGTCACTTCCCCCACAGCTAATCATTGTGCTTGTTAATAAAGCAATGGCTATAAATTTGATTTTCATAGGTTAAATAAGTATTTATATTTTATTTATTTTTCAGCTGGTACAATTACGTCATCTATAACGTGTACCCAACCGTTACTAACTTTTACTGATTTTAAAATTTTTGTTCCTGCTACATACACATCTCCGTCTTTAACTTCTACAGGTAAGTATTCCCCTGAAGCCATATATAATTTTCTTCCTTTTTTTGCTTCTTTCTTTAATTGGTGAAGAGGATAGTTTGATGGAGCAACATGATTTGTTAAAATAAAAGCCAATTTACCTTTGTTTTCTGGTTTTAACAATGTTTCAACCGTTCCTTCCGGCAACTTATCAAAAGCACTATTTAAAGGTGCGAAGATTGTTAATGGACCAGCGTTTACAACAGCATCCTCTACACCGGCCGCTTGAATAGCAGCTACCAATGTACTAAAGTCATCTAAAGACATAGCTAATTGTAAAGCATTTGGTTCTTCTCCTTCTACTGCTGCCACAGATGCTTGTCCGTGATGTTCTTCAGGTATTGCATCCGCGTGCTGCTCAGTTGTTTGATGTAATCCATTTTCATGATTTGCAGGTTCGTGTTTTTCATTTCCTCCGCATGAAGTAAATAAGAATGTTGCAATTAAAATTGCACTAATTTTTAGTGTTTTCATTTTCAATAAGTATTTGTTTATAAAATATGTGTTAACTTAGTG
>JALWSJ010000414.1 GCA_026993705.1 Flavobacteriales bacterium | reverse complement strand
TCCAAAAGATGTACAAGCTTTAGTTAAGTCGGGAAAAGAAGTGGATTTTAATTTTGAAATTATTGATGCGGTCATGGATGTTAATCATCGTCAGAAATTGACTTTAGCGGAGAAAGTAAAGAAATATTTTAGTGGAGATCTAAAAGGAAAGAAATTGGCTCTTTGGGGCTTAGCTTTTAAACCCGATACCGATGATATTAGAGAAGCTCCTGCTTTATATATGATTGATGAGTTGGCAGAAGCCGGAGCAGAGGTAGTAGCTTTTGATCCGGAAGCAATGGATAATGTTAAGCAAGTAAAAGGAGATAAAATAAAATATGCTCAAAATCAATATGACGCTTTAGATGGAGCGGACGCTTTACTAATCGCTACGGAATGGGCGGTGTTTAGAACGCCTGATTTTGATAAAATCGCAGAAAAGTTAAAAGATAAAGTAATATTCGACGGTAGAAATTTATACGACTTGGAGGATATGAAAAAAAGAGGTTTTTATTACGAAAGTATTGGTAGATTGACTGTTAAGCCATGAGGGTAAGAAACATTAATAATGTTATCTTCGTACAATGAAAGCTCAAGGTATAAAAGTTCAAGAGGTTGTAAATCATTGGATTAAAACATCAGATGAAGATTTTGATACAATAATGATAGATCTGTTTGGTGTAAAAAGATATCATTGGGCGTTGTTTTTAGGACATATTTCTACAGAGAAGTTATTAAAGGCGTATTTTGTTAAAATAAAACATAGACATTCGCCTCCTATTTATAATTTACTGCGAATTGCAGAAAAATCTAATCTTGAGTTAACTGAAGAATACGCGGATTGGCTAGATGTTATTTCTTTGTTTAACATTAATGCAAGATACGATGATTTTAAGCGTGAATTTTACAAACAATGTACAGAAGATTTCACGAGGGAATGGATGGATAGGATTAAAGAAATAAGAGAATGGATAAAAAAGAAATTATAGATATCGTTACTGATTTTGCATTAAAAGTAGTTGCTAAGTATGACTGTGTAAAAGTTATTCTCTTTGGTTCATATGCCAAAGGGTCATTTCATTATGATAGTGATATTGATGTGGCTGTGGTGTTAAAAGACTATGATAACTTAATGAATATTCAACTCGAGTTAATGAAATTGCGTCGTAGTATTGATAGCAGAATTGAACCCCATCCAATTAAAGAGAGTGATTTTAAAGAAGGTAGTCCGTTAATAAATGAGATAAAGAAATACGGAAGAAAAATTGAGATAAACGTTGCCTAATAGATTATTTATGAAAAGAGTTTTAATAACCGGTGCTGCCGGATTTTTAGGGTCGCACCTCTGTGACCGATTTATTAAAGAAGGATATTACGTTATCGCTATGGATAATTTAATAACCGGACGCATCGAAAATTTGGAACATTTGTTTGGGCATAAGTATTTTGAGTTTGCTCACCATGATATTTCAAATTATGTGCATGTAGCTGGAGACCTAGATTATATCTTACATTTTGCTTCTCCTGCAAGCCCCATTGATTATTTGAAAATACCTATTCAAACATTGAAGGTAGGCTCTTTAGGAACACATAATTTATTGGGGTTAGCTAAAGCTAAAGGAGCACGAATGTTGATTGCTTCTACCTCTGAAGTATATGGTGACCCGGAAGTGCATCCGCAGACTGAAGAATATTGGGGTAATGTTAATCCAATAGGACCAAGGGGGGTATATGATGAGGCTAAGCGTTTTCAAGAGGCTATGACGATGGCGTATCATCGTTATCATGGTGTAGAAACACGAATTGTGCGTATTTTTAATACTTACGGACCTCGTATGAGGTTAAATGACGGGCGTGTATTGCCTGCGTTTATTGGGCAAGCATTGAGGGGAGAAGATTTAACTGTATTTGGTGATGGTTCTCAGACACGTTCTTTTTGTTATGTGGATGATTTGATAGAGGGAATTTACAGGTTGCTGATGTCTGATTATGCATATCCTGTAAACATCGGTAATCCTGATGAAATAACGATAGCACAATTTGCGGAAGAAATTATAAAACTGACAGGTACTTCTCAGAAAGTTATTTATAAAGAGTTACCCAAAGATGATCCAACTCAACGTCAACCGAATATTGATAAGGCAAGAGAGATTTTAGATTGGGAACCTAAAGTTAGCAGGGAAGAAGGGTTAAAGATAACGTATGAGTATTTTAAGTCCTTACCGGAAGAGGAGTTGTATAAAAAAGAACATAACGATTTTGAAGGGTATATTAGGAAGTAGAGGAATAGAAGTAGAGGGATAATAGCAAAAGAAGAATACAACAAAAAAAGGAGCATTTTTAAATGCTCCTTTTTTTATTTAATTTTAAAGTTAACTGGTACTGTGTATTTCACACGAACTGGTTTCCCTCTTTGTTTACCTGGTTTCCATTTTGGCATGCTCTTCACTACTCTTATAGCTTCTTTCAAGAGTAGTTTGTGTACTTCCCTTCCCGGAGGGGCAGCGGATTTAACATCGGTTATTGAACCGTCCTTTTCAACGGTAAAACTGATATAAGCTCTACCTTGGATGTTGTTGTCCATAGCTTGTGGCGGGTACTTAGTGTTTTCCATTAAGTACTTCATCATAGCTGCGGGACCCCCTGGAAATTCAGGTTGATCTTCAACTATTTGATAGACAACGTTGTCCTCTTCCGGTTCTTCTTCTACCTCTTCGGGAACATCAATTACTTCGGTAACGTCAGATTCTTGGTCAGTGAAGTTTATTTCCGTTGCTTCCTCCTCATCATCTTCTTCTAGCACCTCAACATCTTCCGGTGGTGCCGGTGGTGG